>CALKYB010000258.1 GCA_938003565.1 uncultured bacterium | reverse complement strand
ATCTATCGACTTGTTCGGCATCCATCAGCTCGTGCCACACTTTTCGATCAAACTTCTTACTCTCAACCATTAAACTTTTCCTCACTAAAAAATTCTTTTTAAATCTCGCCAAACAACTAAAAAAATCAAAATCTTACCAAGGGTTTTAAGATTCTCGAAAACCAGGCTCCGCCCTTTGGAAAAAAATTCTGCATTTCACTCAACCCCGGCTCAACAATCAAAGTGAACAAATCAACTGTCAATCTATGCAAGCAAGCAATGGAAAGTGTCCCACCACGAGTGGCAGGAGAAGGATATGGGAAAATTACGCAGCTAGGCTCGAAAGTGCCAGGAGGCGACCCAACATTACCGACAAAATTACTAGCACTAAAGGAGTGTAAAAAGCCGAACCGGCTAACCTCGAGGACCGCCGAGCAGGACAAGATTTTGGGACATTTTATCATTACAAACCCTTGGAGGCCTCACAGGACCCCATTAAAGAGTAATTATTCGTGCCGAAGCCTACCAGAACTCACTCAGAAAAGCAATGATTACTATTCTTGTGATAAATAGCCTAGTGATTTCAATACTGAACAACACTTGAGAACAGTCTAAAAAAAGGAACAATTTGGTGCTAATTCTCATCTAAAAACTTAGATGTAAAACAGTATGATTCGATTTTTTATAGACTAGAAAGAGACTTTCCTACGACAAAAAAATGAATATTGAAAAGGTGACTCAATTAGAGTTTAGAATTTTAATCTCGCCGGCCCTATTCTTGGCTCTACTGGTAGCCTCCTTTCAAATCAACTCACTTGCTGAAGCTGAACCTACAGGAATAACTTCAGAAGAAAATAAGCCAAATACTTCTTATGAATGTAAGCCCTTAGCAAAGGGAAAAACAGTCCGTAGTAGTCGAGCCTTATTAGACAAAAATGGCAAACCAAATTTTTCAAGTTCCAAAAAACAATGTGTAAGCCCTGAGAATAACGATCTGGAAAGCGGATTGAGCTACGGAGATTTTAAGGTTCAAAATAACGCATGGAACGGAAAACGATCAAGCTGGGATTGGAAGCAATGCACTTCTTTACTCCAAAACAGAGATGGATCTGTTGCAGCATACTGGACCTATGATTGGGGCAATGAGGATAGTCTAAAAGAAGGTTTTTACGAGTGGGAAGTTAAATCATACCCTCGAATACTGTATGGTATTAGCAGTGAAACTTCCTATGAAGATAATTGTGAAAAAAGTGGCTTGCCTCTAAGATTTTCTAACTTGCCTCAATTTGATATTGAGTATTCATTCTCTTCGACAGAAACACAGAAGAGAAAAGGTGATTTTGGAGATGAAGCTAAAAACCCTATTCCGGTCACCGGTGGGGAAAGAAATGCCGCAATTACAGCTCAATTTTATGATTCATGCGATCAACCAATCGAAACCGTTGGTCTTGCAGCTTTTCGAATCATGATTTGGGTCGAATCAGGCCGGGAAAGAACTCCAACCGGGGGCTCACCATTTTCTACATTCACCGATAGTTACAATCAGAAATTCAACGTATACATCAAAACCGAATGGGGAGATGATAGCTACATAGGCTTCTCCCTTATAAAAGACAAGAAGGCCGGCAAGCTAAGGCTGAACGACTTTATAAACTACGTCAAAAAAAATTATAAGGAACTCCAAGTTGTTGAGTTGGAAGATAAATGGTGTCTAGCAAACATAATGTTTGGAACAGAGATTTGGTGGGGAGAAGGTTCCGTGACGGTTCACAAATTCGACATAACTAGAAGATATTAACTCTAAAGATTAGAATGATTTAAAAGTAAATATGTTGAAGTCATATTAGGCGAAAGATAAGAAACATGGAAACTTTGAAAAGTAAATTTAGCTTATCTGTCTTGGTTGTTGGTCTCGTGTTCCTCCTCAGCCTGCCCTCATTAGCGGAGGAGTCAGCAAGTCAAAAACTATGTTACTACGTCTCTTCATATCATCAAGCTCACCCTTGGTCATTTGGTATTGAAAGTGAATTAAAAAAACAACTAAAAGGATCTTGCAAATTCAAAGCCTTTTACTTAGATGGAAAAAGAAAAAAGGAAATTCCTCAAATTCGAGCAAGGGTTCTTGTAGCCAAGCAAGAAATAGACCAGCTTCAGCCGGATGTTATTATTACCTCCGACGATATAGCTGCGAAATACCTGGTCCGAGATCATTACAAATACTCCGACATTCCAATTGTGTTTTGCGGCGTAAACTGGTCAGCCGAACGACTGGGGTTGCCGATGCCACATACCACGGGGCTAATCGAAGTAGCTCCTATTAGACCTCTCTTTGATCTTGCAAAATCAATTGTTAAACCAATTAAGAGTGCCATGTACATAGGAGCTGACACCGAATCTGAAAAGGCAAATCTTGAAAGGTTTAAACAAGTAGCAGAGAAGTACAATATAAAAATGGACGGAAGTCTATCGACCTATGGAATCGACTGGCTTAAATCTCTAAAACAGGCACAAGATTACGATTTAATTATAATGGGCAGCAACGAGGGCATCTACCACTGGTCAAGCCCAACTATGATACATAAGGTTAAAGTACTCTCTAAAAAGTTAACAGTAACCAACCATAGTTGGATGATGCCCTATTCGATTATTGGTCTAACGAAAATCCCAGAGGAGCAGGGCGAATGGGCAGGTAAAATTGTAAAAGAAATTTTAAATGGGGCCTCACCCAGAGATATTCCCATGACCGCTAATAGGGACTACAAAGTCTATATAAACCCGGCGATGAGAGGAAAGATAAATCTGGAGTTGCCAAAAGACTTAGAAATTCAAGCTGAATTTGTGCAATAGGTTTTGCAAAACAGGAGGTATATACCCCGCCCACTATAAACTTCGGCATTTATAAATAATCTTCACCCCGGGGTATAGCAGTGCGCTAGCACTGCCAGTAAATTATATACTGAAACCTATTTATGACTACAAGACCGC
>CALKYB010000257.1 GCA_938003565.1 uncultured bacterium | reverse complement strand
CAAAGTCTGGCCCCAGGTTTTTCTCCATTACCAGGGGGATGGTGTTTTTTAGGTCTTTAATTCCTTGGCCTATTGTAACTGAATCACCTAGGAAGAGAATTCGCTTTTTACCAATACTTTTTGTAAGAGTTCTTTCTTTGTCGCGAAAACCAAAACTGTTTGTTTTCCTGTAGGAATGATGAAAGTCAGGGTTTTTAGAGCGAAAATTTTTCTTTAGTTCATATCCAAGAATCTTGTTTTCAGACAATTTATAGGCGGTCTCATCTTTGCCAATTGCTAAACTATAAACCTTGGGTGCGAAGTCAAAAACTCTCACAACTAACTCAAGCGAGAGAAGGGTAAAGATACTTGAGAGTAGTAAAATAGAAATATTTTGTCTCATGTTCAAGGCGAAGTTTTAGAGTATTTGAACTAGCTCTTTGTTATTATTTAGTAGCATAGCCGAGGAGTCAGATAAAATGTATAAAATTGTTTGAACCTTCAGCACCTCTCGATTTAAATCTCCTAAGCTGAGTTAGAAATTAAAGAAAGAGTTGCTACCCAGAGAGTTTGCTTGGTAAATCGCAAGTATTTTTATTGGGAACTTTGCTTCTAGAATGGTTACTAATTCAAGGCTCGGCCATATTTCTAGAGGTATTTGGGCTGCGAACTGGCAGCTCCCTTCTGATGCGAAGGATTTTTGATGTTTATTTTTGCTTTCTCACTCATTTAATTTTTCTAAGTAGCTTGAATGTTTGAGGGTAATTTCACGCCACGATGACTTTCGGGCTTTATCTAGCTCATCATTCATTGACTCTAAGCCATCTAGGCACTAAAACAGTGGCAAAATGTGAATTCTTCGAGGTAGTTCCTTCCAGAGAAGTCTATTTAAGTATTCTTTACCAATTGTTTGTTCTGGGTAGTAAAAAGTTTGGGATGCAGGCCGATTGGCCAAGCCCAAACTGCTGCAAATTGTGTTGCTCTGAAGACCGAGAGGTTTTTATGAGGTTCGCAATATTCCGATCAACAACAAAGAGATATAAGCATGACTGATACTAAACCTATCGAGAGCGCTTTGGCGACATTGGTTCCTTCTAAGGGAGAAGATCTCGCCGAGTTTGCGAAAGCAAACAATGTTAAGTGGGCCGTTGTTACCTATGTAAATCTGCTCGGTCAGCAGATGGAACGTACCAAGCCAATAGCAGATGTTCTCAAATCAGGCGCAAAAATTGCCATTGATGGCTCGTCGGTTAACGGCTGGCAAGGAATTGATGCCAGTGACTTGGTAATTAAGCCTCGTCTGGACACCGCGTATCTGGATCCGTTCAGTGTAGATAAACATCCGGTGTTACGTGTGGCTTGTGCTACATATGACCCAATAACGGATCAACCCTATGAACTGTGTCCGGTTGCCGTGGCCAATCGCGCAGAGGCTTATCTGGGCGGTTCGACATTTGCAGATAGCACTATGTTCGGACCAGAGCCTGAGTTTACGATTGTCGATAACATAGCTGAGCTTGAAGTCGGATTTGGTAATGGATTTATTGTCAATTCCAGAGAAGGCCTGACGAGCAATGGAGACAACCGCTCGAACATACCGCGACCCAGTGGCTCGGGTTATGACCAATATGGGCCCGATGATGAGTGGCAAACACTACGGCTTGATATCTGCAGTCACCTGCAAGCTGCCGGCCTGGAGGTGGAAGTTGCCCATCATGAAGTGGCAAGTTCCGGTCAGTGTGAGATCGGTGTTAAATACGCCGGCTTATTGCAAAAAAGCCACGAAATATATCTTTTCAAGTATCTGGTGGCCATGGCAGCGAAGTCCGCTGGGGCTTTTGCTACCTTTATTCCCAAACTCTACGAAGGGGATAATGGTAGCGGCATGCACGTCCACCTCTCGATGATGAAGAATGGTGAGAATATTTTCGCGGATTCCTCGGGTACTTTGGGTTTAAGTCAAACGGCTTTACACGCCATCGGCGGAATTCTAAAGCATGCCCCGGCGTTGATAGCTCTTGGATGCCCAATCTCCAACTCGTATAAAAGATTAACACCGGGCTTCGAAGCACCGGTAACACTTGCATACGCTTCGAGGAATCGAAGTGCGGCTATTCGAGTTCCGGCTGAGGGTGGACGATTTGAGTTCCGATCGGGTGATCCCGCCGCGAATCCCTATCTCTATTTTTCGGCCTTGCAGATGGCCATGATAGACGGGATTAAAAATAGTATTGATCCAGGCGAGGCGGCCACAAAGGATCTCTACGATCTTCCGGCCGAGGAACTTTCAAAATTGCCAAGTGCACCGGCTAATCTTGGTGAAGCCCTTGATGCGCTTAATAGCGATCGAGAGTTTTTACTCGCCGGCGGCGTATTCACCGATGCGGTATTAGATTCAATCATAGACTACCGGCGAGAAGAGCTTGCCGAAGAATCTATAATTGTAACCCGTGTGGATATGAATCACCTGCGCGTTTAGGGTTGTTGGCAGGAATACCCCAAGGCTATCGCGGCCTTGGGGGTGTCGGATAAAACAAAAATTATTGAAGGTAATTACAGACGCAATGCAATTTGGAGCAAACCAATTAGGGTATTTTCACCCTCAGAAGGCTTGAGTTCGCCCTCTAGACCTGTTACTTGACTAAAATAGTATCTAATAATATATTATCCCAACCGGTCCCTTTGGGAATAAAAATTCGCTCTCTAAAAATTTCTTAAATAGCTTGAACTATAAATGTCGGGGATTGGGTGGAGTTGTCTAATTTCTAAGTCTGCGCACTCCTCGATCTTTAACCGATAGGTTTTAGATTTTTTTTTACTAAGGAGTGTAGGTTTATGATTCACGCAAAGATCTTAACAGTATTGTTGTCACTATCTTTGACCTGTTTGCCAGGTTGCAGGTGGTTATTTCCAAAGCCTTCACCAGAGAAGAGTGGAGGAGTAAAAATTAACTCTGGCATATGGAGTGCCTTGGCTCCTGAAGATGGCAAGCCAGTTGGAATTATTTTACCGTCTGCTGGCTCTAGAACCAAACTCGTCTTTGAGAACAATCAGGGGCGAAAAATGATCTACGAGTCACCAAATATTAAAGTTCGTCCTGCAGATTTGACAGAACTCCAGGAGCTAGCCTCGCAAGAGACAACGTCCGCTTTTTCCGGCGAAGAATTCAGTGATTTCAACTGGGATGGAACGGTTCATCAGAAATGGTTGAATGACTTCGGACTGTCTCAAGTTGACTGGCGAACCTATGTCGAACGACGTTTGCCTGGAGAGTACCCTTTATATCTTCGCTGTGTCTCTGGTATCGGTTACACTGATGACGATAAAGAGAAAGTCGTGGGAAGATGTATTCGGACTGCCTATCCCCGATCCCGATAAGTGAATAATTGTTGCGGCTGCACTTAGCGGCCGCATTCAATTTAAGGTATTTTTATTATAATTTTTAGGTTAAAGATCGAAATTCGAGCCAGATTTCTGCTCTCTTGTCTTTCCTGTTTGGTGGACTATTCTCAATTTCAATTTTAGGCTATTATTTTTCATTAGAAGCCATCCTAAATCATCCAGCGATAGCCTCTTAAGTTTCTTTTTTATATTACGTTTATTTTAGCCGACACCTGGATATCGTCCGACGTGCCGTTTGAGTATTGATTTTTTTGGTCTGAGATAGCCTCATAGGAAAGAGGGCTTTTTCAGGCTGAAAAGTAGAAAAGAGGTTTTTATAGAAAGTTCTGCAAAACATAGTTCTCAGAGGGTAGCACGGTCCAGGCTTAAAATGCGGTTTGATTATCAAACTGATTTTTAATCCTTGGCCGTTTTTTTCTCCGGAGGAGTAGATATGCTTGTTGAACTTAGACTGACACGAAGACCTGTACCGAAAAGAGGACTTTTCATTGGGGTAGACGTGGATTATGACGTGCTCACCTATAAGTTTGTAGTGCCCCCAGACCTAAATTTTTCTTCCTGTGTGGAGGAGTTGAAAGTAAGAGACACTTCAATAGTTTTGCTAAAAACAGTGATTTCTTCCTTGGACTCCGAGGACTGTCCTCTTAGGGCCTATGAAAATATGCGTTTCTTCCAAAGTGAAATATTAAGATTCGAAGAGGACCATCATGTACTGGCCTTTGACAAAGTTTCAGTAGACGACGCTCTTTCGGCGTTAACTTTTAGTTATAAGGATTTGCGAGGGCCTACGACTGAAAGGCTTCGCATTCAGTTGGTTAAAGGGCAAGTTGATCCTTTTACTCTTTGGTCGAATGTGAAAGCTGAATCCCCTTTTCCAAAAAATGGATTTATTAAGAGTGTGGTAAAGACTGACGGAGTTGTCGTTATAGATTGTTTGGTCGGTCTAAACGTCGTCTTCGACTCATTGTCGAGAGATTTAGAACAAGTTGTTATGGCTGTTAGGCAAGAGCCGGAAGAGGGTATTGTGCCCATTTGCTATCCCGTGAAATCATTTCGTAACTGGAGGAATGAAATTGACACCTTGAACTCGCTAAAAGGGGAAGGAGGTTGTTACGTTTCTTCGTTGTTTGATAGTAGTGAAGATTCGGCGGGGGATAAATTGACGGTTACCTATGCGGATATTGATGATCATACGATCCCGAGACTCAAAATCAATTTGATTAGGGCGAAAAAGTCTCCCTTCTCAAGGGAATGACTTTGCTCATAATTGGCTGGTTCAGATTAGTTGCTGGTGTGATTTTTTAACTAGGTTATTCTACTTTTCAGCATTGATAGCTTTCAAAGTTGGATCAATGTTGAATTAATTTGAAAGGATTTCGAGGTGGCCTAGTAGCTCTAGTGTAGCGATTCGTCGTAGTCACTCTCTACTACTTGAACTTGCTTTTCTAGTTCATTGACCAAAACCATCATTCTATCTCGTATATCTTCTGCAAGGGCCATGATCATAGAGCCTGCTTGCGATCCAGAAGAGTCGGTATGAACCAATGCTCTTGCTAGCCATTCGCCAGTAGACTCTAGTTGGTCTAGTCGAAGAGAGATGTCTTGTATGCGTTCCAGTGTATCCATAGTCTCAACTTTATAGTTCTTGTTAGTCTCCTAATATGATGAGTGAGAATCATAATAGATTCAAAGAGAGAGTTTCAGACTTTAGCTAGGTAACACTTTTCTATAATACCTATAATACTTTAGAAGTGATTATATTGGGGGTCGGAAATTAAAACCAGCTGCAAATTACTAGGTTTTGGATTTGCTCAACTGAAACTTTAAAATGAGAATTGCAACAAAATCATACAAGCTATGAGAAATTATAGGAGCCCAGAGGCCGTCGGTTAGATTTCTTAGCCAAGCAAAATATAGGCCTATTAGGAAATAGACTAAAACAATTCCAAAATATCTTTTAATTTGAGAGCCAAAGTGAACCAGAGAGAATAAGGCACTGCTGAGAATAATGCCTGTTTCAAAAAGTAGTGTTCCTCTAAAAAACATCTCTTCTCCAAAGCCAGCTAAAATAGAAACTACCAAAGCCACTGGAATGTCGATTGCTTTGACCAGAGGCTCCACGATGTTCTCTTTGAAATCCCTAAACTGTGTTTGAAAAGAGAAGTTTTGGAGAGTGTTTCCAAAAAATAGCCAGTTTACGAGAAAAAGAGGGATAGTAGAGACGAAACCGATGAACACGTTTTCACCGCTTAGCTCTCCCAGACCGGGTCTTTGTAGGAAATGTTGCCAAAGAAAGTAAATAGCAACTAGTGCACCTTCGGCGATTAAACTAACTTTTAGTATTATTCTCTTATTCAGTTTGACCCCTGGGCATTTATATAAATTACGAACTATGTTCTTCGACAGGAGAGACTCAAAATGTTTGAGGTAGTATCTCCACTTTGAAGTTTTTCTGTAAAGCTATTCTCTAGAGCGAAAATTTCTTGTGCTAGTGTAGCGGAAGAATCTTCTAAGGCAAATACCCAGGCCCCGTCTCTTTTTCGATCAGCCCTAACTTTGGTATTGCAAGAGCCAGTACTTGAGGCCTCACTAGAAGCTGAAGAGAGTATGTCCCAGTCTATTTCAATCGCCAAAGTATGATTCTCAGAATTGAGTTCTATATGTTTTACTTTTGTTTTAAGGGTTTTGTTCAGGAGGTTTCTTCCCGATACATTGTTGCCTTGTAGTCCTACTACCGAGATAGGAGATAGGCTAACGTCAGTTAAGCCGTTCACAAATCCTCTTTGAAGAGTTCTGGCCAGTTGTGAAGTGCTGTACGCAGGCCAATTGGGGAAACCATAAGAGTCAGTAATTTCTCGAGTCAGTGCCTCCGCTAGCTCCTCAGGGATCTGAGGCTGAGAAACATAAATTAAATCTTGGTCTTTTAGCCGTTGCTCTCTTGATATTTTGCGCAGGCGCTTAAAAGCTCTAGGGTTGGGGCGAAAGTTCCTGAGCTCGAAACAATGATCTATCGCTCCGGCAACTGCTTTATGAATAAGAGCCGCAAGACTAGCACCTTGAGCTTGGGACTTGTATTTGACGAAGTCTATTTTAGAATAAGTCCTTTCTCGCAATACTAGATTTCCATCTAAGTCGGGTTCAAAAAATTCAACTTGAACTTCGCCTCTAACACTGATTCTTCTTGTTAGAAATAAGTCCCAGGCATTTGCGCTCAAACTTACAAGGGTTGGTTTTACAACATGCTCTATAGAAGTATTTTTAATACTTCGAGCCAAAGATTCTGCTTGGCCGGACAAGACTCGATTTCCGGCGGAAGAGAGTTTATCTAATGCGAGCTCTTCAACTAAATACTGATTTCCGTGCTCGAAGTAGAGCGAAGTCAGTGGGACTAAACCAAAAAAATACTGGCTACCAAGAAAGTCTCTCTGGTGAGTGGTTGATGAAGAGTCTGACCGAACCTCTTCGGGGTCGCTCCCTGTCGTGGTTTTTGTAGTAATCATAGCCAGGGTTGGAGGGTTTACTCCTCCGCTCAAAGTTTTAGCAGTCTGTGCATATCCAGCGAGGGGTTCAGGTAGGCCGTATGAGAAGCAAGAGGAGAGGGATAGACAGAAGATCGCTGGAAAAAGAGTCACTACTAGCCTTCTTAACCACCTGAAAATTATAAGGAATTTAGTTTTTGTAGCATTGCTTCGTTGGGCAAACATAATATAATTGAGTAGTAAGAACTCACATAAATGAACACTTAGCTGTAATTAGACCAAAGTTATCACTACCCCATTCTCCGGTGTTTTAACAATATTTCAACCCACTAGGAGAAA
>CALKYB010000256.1 GCA_938003565.1 uncultured bacterium | reverse complement strand
GTGATTGCGCCAGCGGCTTCGTCTGTTGTTAGAACCTCAGCACTGCAAAGCTCTACTTCTAGTCAACCAGTTGCTGGTGGATCTTCAACTACTCCGCTTAGTAAGATGCGTCAGGCAATTGCTTCTCGTATGGTTGAGGCGACAAATACTATTCCGCATTTTTACCTTACATCGGCTATCAAAGTTGATGCCCTGGCTAATCTTAGAAAGAGTTTAAAGACGCTAGATCATTACGAAGGAGTTACTTACAACCACTTGATAGTCAAAGGAGTTGCTAAGGCTCTAAAGAATTTTCCAAGAATTAATTCTTACTACAGCGATTCCAATCTTATTGAGCCTGGTGAAATTAATATCGGAATTATTACAGCGGTTGACGATGGCTTACTCATACCGGTTTTAAAAGGCGTGGATCAAATGCCGCTTTCAGACGTAGTAGCAGAGGCCAAAGGCTTGGTTAGTAGAGCAAGAGCTGGTCGTCCGAAAGGGGCTGACCTGAGTGGAGCTACATTTTGTGTTTCTAATGTTGGAGCTTACCCGGTTGAGAGTTTTACGGCAGTTATTAGTCCTGGTAACGGGGGGATCCTAGCCGTGGGTGCTATCGCGGATGATGCAGTTGTCGAAGATGGATCGGTCGTTGTTCGAAAAGTTATGCGTGTAACTCTCTCTGTTGACCATCGAATTATAGATGGAGTGATGGGAGCTGAGTTTTTAGCTGAACTTAAATCCACATTGGAAGATCCAGCTCTTCTCTTGGCTTAGGAACTAGCATGTTATGGTAGTTCCCCCTGAGTGAAATCTTGGCTCTTTGTGGAGCCAAAGATTAAAGGAAGTATATTTTGAAAAGCCAAACTATAGAAGTTGAAAATTCAGAAACCTCTGCCGCATCGCTTGGCTTGCCCCTTGAAGTTGTAGATTTTGCCGAGCCACAGGGCTATCACGAGTTGTTGGATTATCAGAAGAAGGAGCTTACTCGGAAAATAGAGAATTCGAGCTTGCCTGAGCTTTTGTTGCTTCTCGAGCATAAAAGTATTTACACCCTGGGTAGAGGAGCTAAGGTTCAAGAGGGCCTTGAAGAACCTTTTGATACAATTGAGTGGACCGAGGTTTCGCGAGGCGGTGAAGCGACCTGGCATGGTCCAGGTCAGTTAGTTGCTTATCCCATCTTTGATTTATCCAAGTTTGAAAAAGATGTTCATGTTTATCTTCGTAAAGTGGAAGGTGTAATTCTTCTTACTCTAAAGCGCTTTGGTCTTGAAGGGTCTAGGCGTGAGGGTTTGACCGGTGTTTGGCTGAAAAATCAGCAAGACGAATGGAAAAAGATTGCGTCTATTGGTGTTGGTGTTAAACGTTGGGTTTCCTACCATGGTTTGTCTTTGAACGTGAGTAATGACCTTGGACCTTTTTCCGCTATTTCCCCATGCGACCAAGATGGTCAGGTTATGACGACCCTTTATCAGGAGCTTCAGGCAGCTGACTTACCTTTGCCAACGATGGCCGAGGTTAAGTCGACCTTGCTAACTTGTTTTACCAAAGTATTTAAACTCCAAATCCCGGAAGGCAGTGATTTAGAGTTGGATAAATCTTTTATGCCTCCTTGGCTTAAGGCTGCTCCGCAACAACAAAATGAGTTTGCTAAAACTAGGAAGGTTGTAGATTCACTTCGTCTCGTTACCGTTTGCGAAGAGGCTCATTGTCCAAACATTGGAGAATGTTGGTCGCACAGCACAGCGACGTTTATGATTATGGGTGAGAATTGCACTCGACGTTGTGGTTTTTGTGCTGTGAAGGATGGTTGGCGAGGAGATAATCTGCAGCCCTTAGACCCTCTGGAACCATACCGAGTTGGTCAAGCCGTACAGAAGCTAGACCTAGAGCATGTGGTAATCACTAGTGTGAATCGTGATGATTTGGAAGACATGGGTGCCACTCATTTTCATAAAGTGGTTGAGGCTATTCATAAACATTCTCCAAAGACTCGAATTGAGCTTTTAATTCCCGATATGAGAGGTTCAGGCGAATTGCTTTCTGAGATTCTGAAGTCTGGATTAGTTAGTGTTCTTAACCATAACGTTGAGACTGTGCCCAGACTTTATAAAATGGTCCGACCGGGTTCCAAATTTGAGCGGTCATTGTCTATTTTAAACCGGGCTGCCAGTTTTCCTGGAGTTAAAGCTAAGTCTGGCTTTATGTTGGGGTTAGGTGAGACCAAGGAGGAAGTCGAGGAGTTGTTAGATCATTTAGCTGAGAATGGTGTTAAAATAGTGACTATTGGACAATATTTGAGACCTAGTCCAAAGCAACTCCCTGTTCAAGACTATGTGACTCCTGAGAAGTTTGAAGAGTTTAGAGCGCTTGCGCTTAGCAAAGGATTTGATCATGTCGAGTCGGCTCCTTTGGTTCGTAGCTCTTACCATGCTTGGAAGCATGTTGAGGAGGCTTCCAAGCCGTTAGGGTTGGATTGAGTGGTTCATTCGTCCTCGCTTTTGCTAGTTTGTGGGTTAGAGTTCTATTTTCTTTGCGCTACGGATGCCATTCACCACTAAATACAACGCACTCGGCGTTGGAAGTAAGTTAATCTGGTTAACTAAAATAAAATGTGTTTAGGTGTTCGTAAAACTATTTCTGCGCTTTTAAGTTCAATCCCTACGGCTCTTAGTTAAGTCCAATCAATGCCAGAAAAATCTAAAATACTAATTGTAGAGGATGAAGAACCTATTCGTTCTGGTCTTATTGATGTCTTTGTTTATCATGGTTTTGATGTTGAGTTTGCTGTGGACGGAGAAGAGGGGCTAAAAAAAGGTCAAACGGGTGACTACGATCTAGTGATTCTTGATGTAATGTTGCCCAAGCTTTCTGGCTTCAAGGTTTGCGAGAGGCTTAGAGTTTCAAATCAAGAACAGTTGATTATAATGTTGACTGCTAAAACTACCGAAGAAGATATTATTACCGGGTTAGCTTCTGGAGCTGATGATTACATGTCTAAACCCTTCTCGGTGCGGGAGCTGGTGCTTAGAGTGCAAGCGGTTTTAAGGCGATCGGGGAGCAAGCCAAATCGGCAAAAAACTGTAGTGATTGCTGACTTGGAAATTGATGTTGCAAACCTTGAAGCTAAGTGTGAGCGGACTGGGGCGATCAATTTTACAAGAAAAGAGCTTAACGTTCTACTTTATCTTAATCAGAACCAAGACAGACCAGTTTCTAGGGAAGAGCTCTTAGATGAAGTTTGGGGTTATAAAAAGGGTGCGCAAATAGAAACTAGGACAGTTGATATTCATATAGCCAAACTTCGCCGTAAAATTGAAGCGGACCATAAAAATCCTAAAATTTTGCTAACGATACGTGGCGAAGGGTATCGTCTTCGGGAATGAGTAGATCGCTTGGTGAGATTCTGGAGCCGGAATCGGCTAAAAAGAAAATGGGTTTATACTTAATCCTTTTCTTTATAGCCCTTCTTATCCCTACGCTTTTTTT
>CALKYB010000255.1 GCA_938003565.1 uncultured bacterium | reverse complement strand
ACTTAGAGGCTAGTGTAAGATTTATGGCAGCTCTAGGACTCGCTCCCAAAGCCAGCGAATCATGCTTACGTGAAGCATCGCTCAGATCGTAAATATACCCAACCAACTCGGGGCTCACTCGAACAGAGCGCAATGCCCGTCTCATCCCAGGCAAATTTGCCGCAATGTCGTTGGATCTATTCGTCAACAACGACATTTCGTTGCCTTTATCGAAATACTCACTACTCATCTTTAGAATCATTTCCTTCTCACTACTCTCACTCCCGTAGCTAAGTCTAATTCGGAAAAGAAAACGGTCCAACTGCGCCTCAGGAAGAGGAAATGTTCCTTCATGCTCCAGCGGATTTTGGGTAGCAATTACAAAAAAACTATCGCTTAAACGATGAATATCACCATCAATTGTAGTTTGAGATTCTTCCATGGCTTCAAGAAGTGCCGCTTGTGTTTTAGGAGGAGTTCGGTTTATCTCGTCAGCTAACACCACATCGGAAAATATTGGCCCAGGACAGAATTTAAACTCTCCACTTTTTTGTTCATAAATATTCACTCCAGTAATATCAGAAGGCATCAAATCTGGAGTAAACTGAATACGTCTAAAATTAAGGCCCAGCGAATGCGAGAAAGTTTTTGCAAGCAAGGTTTTAGCGATGCCTGGAGGACCCTCTAAGAGCACATGGCCTCCGATTACCATAGCACCAAAAATTAGGCCTGTGGCTTCTCTATGACCGTAAACTACTTGAGAAACATCATTTTCAACTTTACTAGACGCTTCGCGAATATCATCCAACATCTTTTCTCCCTTCTAGGAACCAGATCTTCTCTCTGGCACCAGCTTTTCCAAAATTTCTATCGACTCGGAGAAGTCAATTCTCTCTCCATCTTGAGCCTGCCTAATGCTACTTACTATCTTTTGTACTTCATCGCGCTCTTTATTTTTTAAAGATAAAGCCGCAGCCAGGGCATTAACAAACAAACTGTCCTCAAGACCCCAGGATAATCCTGTTTCCTTACCAATTCTCATCTTCCAGGAATTCAAATAATTAGATAAAGAACTATGAATTTGATGGCGACTATAGAGCTCACCAGTAGCCTTAACGAATTCAACATTGGCACTCTCAGTCCCAAGCTCTTCCTTTACTGGGATGCCAAACCTAACCGAGCGGCTCAGAACCCCGACTAAAAGGCAAAATCCCAAGGCTCCAACAAACAACCAAATCAAACTAACATGATTTTTAACAGTCCCACTTAGGGGTTGCCGGTAACCATGATGAAACTCATCGAAATAAATTGGTCCCTTCTTTTGCAATAACTGATAGATAAATCTCAAATTATCGAACTTATCAATATTTCTATTTTGTATAATGTCAGCTGCCGAGAACAACACAACCTCGCCCTGCCCGAATGTCCAATGTCCAACATAAACCTTCTCTAGTTCTAAGTCTCTGACAGAAAGCAATGGGCTAAAATTGGAATAGCTCTCATCTCTCGCAGTAAAATATGTTTCTGGCAATGTAAGGGTTTGAACCTGACTGCATATTGTATCAAGTGTCGGTCCTTCGCAGTGTGGCGTTCCGATATTTTGCTCACCAACAAAGAAAGAAACACTCTGTTCAAACTCGACTCCCAAATTTTTAGAAATCTTGCTATTAGAATAAGAGCCAGAAAAATAAATCAACCTATTACCCGCGGCAACCCAATCCAATAGTTCATCTTCACCACCATCGGTGGGAGGTGACACCAACACCATCGTCCCTGGGCCAGCTATACTAGCTTCAAGCCTATCAAAAGTTTGTAACCATCTATTGACCCTGAAACCGTCTTTCTCCAGGAATCGATAAAAGGCTAATGTTCCAGTTGGTTTTGGGGAGTATGTTGAGCCTGCTGGGATGGGTGTTGACAAACTCGAAAACACTCCGGCATACGCAATCAGAACCAAAAATATAAGCCACTTTCGATTCACCTAGCTTGCTCCAAAAGATTGATACTGACTCACAAGTTGAGAAATATACTGCTCATTAACTTCCTTATCAGCGTAGGTAGCTTCTTCAAAAATAGAAGCAGTATCTCGAAAAATTGATACTTCCTCCATCGTTTCTGAAAGATTCAAATTATCGCAGGCTCTCACTAGAGCCCGATCGCTTAACCCTTGAATGGCGATGATCGTGGATTTAGCAAAGATATCTTTTCTTAGTCTTGAGCGAAGCTCTGATAAAGCCGCTTTCGAACCTGTTTCATTCAGAATTTGATTCAAGGATTTCTTTGAAAGAACTGATTCTTCCACTTTTTCAAATTTACCTTCGGATTTACCCAAAGGGCTAGATCCTCTAATGGCTCGAAGAAATGGCCTAACAACGGAATAGATAAACACTAGTAGCAGAACGACTAGAAGCAGCCAGGCAATGCCAGTCATGAGGTTTGAAAATATTCCAGGGTATTTAGAATCGGAATAACTATTGTCAGAATCACTACGAAAAAAACTTTTTACTTGCCGCCAAACTTCTCTACCCTTACTCAGTGCTCTTTCTTTTAATTTCTCTAGATAGCTTGGATTGTCGCCACGAGGATAAAATTCTTCTGATTGCAGAATCGAAGCCAACTTTTGATTTTTCTCCAAAGGCATAGTCTCTCCGCTAACCTGAGAAATTGAAGAAAAATAAATTATGAAAAATAGACTCAACATTGAAAAGACTTAGGTTGGATTGACAGATGGACTTTTTGGTAACAAAAGGCCTAAACCTTCACCTCGGACACAAAGGTCTAAGTAAAAACCTAAATATGCCAGGTAACAAAAAACTTGGATCAAACAGGTCATGAACGAAGAAAAATATGTCAAAGGGGCGGCAAGAACCATTGATGTAGTAGACTCTGGGTCGATTGTATATTGAAGCATAATATTTGGGAGCAGCGAAACAATCGTAATGATCAAGAAAAGCCCAGACAAGCGCATGATAGGGGTTTTAAAAGAGTATATTGGATATCCAGGGTGTGAAATTAGAAGTCTTAAACTTCTTCTAAGAGAAGTTACAACCGGCCGAC
>CALKYB010000254.1 GCA_938003565.1 uncultured bacterium | reverse complement strand
GATCCTTTGTCTTTTAAAGATTCAATTAAATACAAAGAGCGACTGAAGCGAGCTGAGAAGAAGAGTGATACTCAGGAGTCAGTGGTAACTGGCGAGGCCCGTATAAATGGAACACCTGCAGTTTTTGGGGTGTTTAATTTTTTCTTCTTAGGCGGAAGCATGGGGATGGTCGCTGGCGAGAAACTTGCTCGGGCAGTCGAAACAGCTGTTGAGAAAGACTTACCGATGATTATCGTTTCTGCGTCGGGTGGAGCCCGGATGCAAGAGGGGATTTTCTCTTTGATGCAGATGGCTAAAGTTACAGCCGCTCTTGTGAAGCTCGGAGAAAGAAAACTCCCCTATATTTCAGTTTTGACCGATCCAACTACGGGAGGTGTTGCAGCCTCTTTTGCGATGCTAGGCGATATAATTATTGCGGAGCCTGGGGCTTTAATTGGGTTTGCCGGTCCGCGGGTTATAGAACAGACTATTCGCCGAACGCTGCCTGAAGGATTTCAGAGGTCGGAATTTTTACTGGAGCATGGGATGTTGGATGCTGTTGTAACTCGGAGTGAAATTAAGAATAAACTTGGAATATTACTGGAGCAATTTTGTGCTAATAGATGATTTGGTCAAACGCCGAATTTTAATTTTGGTTTTTCTGGGAATCTTTCTCGTGGAACCTTTCAGTTTTGTTCAAGCCCAACAACCTCCTGATCGGAGGTTTCTATTTCTCGAAGATAGAGAAGAGAAAGTTAACGAAGAGAGAAGGAAGCGGTACTTCAGAGAGAAGCAGCGCAAGGTCCGTGCTCAGCAAAAAAGCAACCGATTGCCTTTTGATATCGACGCTCAGTCTATTGATTTCGATTCGGAAGGTCAGAAAATCCAAGCTCGAGGCAATGTGTCACTATCGTATTCATCAGCTTTGGTTGAAGCTGATGAGGGTAATTTTGATATTTCCAAAGAAGAGGCTGATCTGAGGGGAGATGTGCGGATATCCGACGTAGCTGGAGATCTATCCGCCAGGGAAGGCAGAATTAATTTTAAGTCTGGTGAAGCGGAGCTTCTCGATGCAGAGGTAGATTTTAGTCAAGGGCAATATAGGGTCTCCGCAGGGAGGGTAAGAAGGTCTGCTGAGGATCGTTATCAATTTGAAGATGCTGATCTGACAACTTGTAATTGCCCTGATGCTGAAAGCTGTGTTCCTTGGAGGATTTCAGCGGAGCGGGCTGAAGTTACGAAGGATGGTTATGGCAAGGTTTGGAACTCCACACTGGATATCTTTGAGTATCCAGTGCTCTACATGCCCTATCTTATTTTTCCTGCCAAAACGAGTAGACAGACAGGTCTTCTACCAGCGAGGGTTGGAGTTGGGAGAGAAAGTGAGTTTCAGCTGGAGTTACCGTTCTTTTTGGCGATTGATCGCTCCACAGATTGGACAATTACTCCTTTTATTCAGACTGCCACTAGAGTTGGTGTTAAAAACGAGGTCAGAAAAGTATTTTCTGAGCGTCATGATTTGTCCCTAGGACTCTTATACTCTGACGAGGAGAAGCGTGGAGAAGATCTTTTTGGAACTGATGTATCTGGGATTTTTGATTCTACGATCGATAAAGGTCGTATAGCCGGTTGGTTGGACCATAGAGCTTCTTTTTCAATTGGGAGCCAAGACTTTCGCTATATTACAGACGGTAGGTATGTAAGCGATGATTTAATTCTTCGCGAACTTGATCTTCCTCAAATTGGTGAATCAAGCGATCGGTTTGTAACTTCGACAATGTTGTTGCGAACTGCTGTGTTTGATACCTACGCAATAGACCTCTCTGGTGAGTACAATCAGGCGATGGTCGTGGATGATGATTTGGTTTTTCAACGCATACCTGAATTGAGTGTAGGTGGATTCTCGACATTTAGACCATTTGGAGAAAATCGTTTTGGAATGAAAGGAGTATTAAGCTCTCAGTTTTACGGGACAGTCTTTCAGAGAAAGAAAGACTACGAGGGGCAACGGTTTGATTTACATGAATCCCTTAAGTTTCCCTTCCATTATAAAAGCTACTTTGACGCTTCAATTGATATAGATGTGCGCGCTTCGCAATATAGTTTGGATCGTTCACCAGAATTTGCTGTGGCCGAGCTCGGAGAGGAGTTGAGTGAGGAGCAAGAAGAAGAAAACCGTATTAAAGAACAAATGGAGGATAACTCTAGCCGTATTGTTCCGGGTATTGGTGGTAGTATATCGACTGTAGTAGAAAAGGTGATGGATGTTGAGGAAGATAGCTTGGTGAAGCGGATAGCTGAGTTGGGAAGAATTGGTCGAACTGAAGAGTTGTCTAGGGTGAAGCATAGTATTCAGCCGATTCTAAAATACCGTTATGTTCCTGATATTGATCAGTCTGACACTCCGATTTTTGACTCTCTTGACCGTTTAGAACAAAAGAATGTGGTCAGTTGGCAAGTGGTGCAAAGGTTATCAGCTAGATTCGAGCCTCGTGATGACCTGCTATATGGATATGATGTGATTGCTCCAGAGGTTGGTGATCTAGAAGGGCTTCGATCAGAAGGACCAGTTGATCCTTCTTTGACTTTCGGAGCTAATGTAAGATCTGAAAATGCTTATCAGCGTATTCGTCGCGGCACCAAAACAGAGTTAGCAGCGCTGAGTATTGGTCAGAGTTACGATATTGATGAAGAGATTAACGATCGAACGAATGAAGATGCTTTTTCTGATTTAAACATTGACCTAATTCTTGCTCCCAACGGCCATGTTCGATTCAGGGGTCGTTCTAATTACGATACCGAAAATAACGAGTTTAGTTCTTACTCTTTTCAAACCCAGTTAATTGACAAGAGGGGAGATCAACTGCGAGCTGAGTTAAGATTTGTAGAGGACCAGGTTCGTCAATTAGAAGCTGGTTTTCAAATTTTGTTGAGTGATAATCTCAAGCTTGGATATTATGGTCGTTATGATGATCTGA
>CALKYB010000253.1 GCA_938003565.1 uncultured bacterium | reverse complement strand
AAGGTAAGATTCCAAAATCAGCTAACTGTGAGCCCAAACGCCAATCGTTAATCACTGGAGCAGAACTTAGTCTTATTTCATTCAACACAGGAACCAGTTTAGGATCTTTAGCTAGACTCGCTGACTGAGGGACTTTAACGGCGGGGATTGCTATCCAAATCGAAGAAACAATCATTGCAAAACACACGAACTTTGTCATTCGATTGGTTCCCAGCGACAGGCATCTAGCGGATTCAAAAATAAGTACAGCAACACAGAAGGAAAGAATAAACTCAAAACCTCGCAAGAAAAAACTTCCAAACAAAGCCACAACAAACCCAACTCTCTGCGGCATAGTGAAATTATTGGTCCCCAAAATTGCTGATACCATTGCCAAAACCAGGAGCAATGGAATAGATAACTCTAAATGAAAATTCGCCGCCTCAGCCTTAAAATTATTGAGAAACTCAAAATCTCTATTCTGAATAAGAAATATAAAACCATTATAGATCTTGGACCCACCAGGCACGACAAGCATCGCTAAGAATCCACAAGCGGCTAAGGCAGGGTAACCCTTTGCTGCCCCGCAGTTCCGCTCTAATGCAAGCAAAGAAAGTCCACTAACAAACAAAAAGAAAACTACAAAAATAAAGGAAAAATCTAGTTTCAACCAAACTACAGATAAAAAGAAAAACAAGAGAAGACGCCACCAATTTATCGACATTTCACAAACTCTCTCTTTCCCACTAAGTATCATAGCAAGTGGAAGCAAAATAAGGCTAAACAACTGCAAACTAAGGCTCTGGGTAACACTAGAAAGAGTTATAAAGCTTGTCGCTGCTAAAGAAGTCGCCAGCCAATTTTTATTTAGTCTAGAAAAATAGAAAAAAGAAGTAGCAAAAGCCAAAACCAGAAGAAGCAATCGGCGACTCTCCGGGCCAGAGTAGAATGCACTCTGCTCTCTTGAGTTAACTTCCCCTGACAAAAGACTTGCCGCATCCAAATAGTGATAATTCAGATCCTTTGAGAGGAGTTTCTCCTCACCTTTCACACGGGATTCCTGACTAGATAAGACCCGAAGTAAACTATGGTTCTCAAAGCGAAAGTGCGCGGAGCGCCCTGGCTCTCTAGAAACCAGGAAAGAAGCCACCAAAATAGCCAATGACAACAAAAATATACGACAGCTATTAGAAGAATTATCTAACAATCTTTCTTATCCAAGGACAATGGCTCCCCCTAAAGCTCCAATAAGAATTGTCTAAGGGCCAAGAAACCAATTAAAATCATATGTGCAACACTTCACTCAATTATAAAGCATAGCCGAGCTGGCATCGCACTGACATTGATAGTGACATCAGAAGAAAAACTACGTCACCCAAATAATTAGCCCATAAGTAGATACATCTCGTCGTACCTAGCCACACCGCAACTAATTGAGTTATCTCAGCTACTTACAGTGCCAACCTCCTTAACGACTAAAACTATGATAAAATAGGTGTTGTGAGAAAATTCAGTTGTGTATTTTTTAACACACAAGTTCTTAGAGATTGCCTATATAACTCTTGTAGCTAAATTTTTTCTATCGAAATTGCTCGTTCGAGAAATCATTCAAGGAACCCAAAGTATGTTTATTCAAACACCTAAATTTAAGAGAATAAGTTCTAATCCCTGCCCACTGGCCTTATATCTTCTTAGTTTAATAGTTTTCCTATCTTACCCTCTGGCCGCTGTCGCTCAGACTTCCTCAAGCTATGAAATTCGAGGCGGTGGTAATGTTATACTCAACGGCCAAACGAGTTCGGATTATACAACTGTGGGATCCCATGATGTCAATTTTGGTTCAGCCTACACTCCTTTTGAAATAGTAAATAACAGCTCATCCGATCTTATCTTTAACCCCGAAAAATTTATTAGATTTTCCGCAGGCAGTGGTGTAGATTTTAGAATAGCTTCCAGTCCATCAAAGACTATTCCAGCTGGAGAAAAAGGAGAGTTTACAGTTATTTTTGATCCGCTATCTCCTGGATTAAAAACCGTTACTATTAGCATAAGTGCAGACAATAGTTTTTCCCAAGGACACTGGTTCCAAATTCAAGGCATTGGTGTCGGCGAGCCAAGGTTAGGCTTTGGACACCAAAGTGGAAGGTTTACTCCAAATAAACAAGTAGTCGATCCTCGCGACTTTATTTATTTCGGAGACGTGACACTAGAATCACCTGCGGTGGTCAAAAACTTCTACGTTAAAAATTTTGATTCTGAACCATTGATATTCACAGAATCTATGATCGAATTACTCGGATACGGCGACCAAGATTTCACTTTGACTAGAATCCCTAGCTCAGCAATTGAAGAAGGTCAGAGTGATTACTTTAGTATTTCCTTCTCACCGATCGAAGCTGGAGATCGAGCTGTCACGCTCTTTGTGAGTAAAGGTAGTAGCAAAGTCAGAGTTATTTTGATTGGGGACGGATCTGAAGAAGAAACGGATCCGGAAACCGACCCGGATCCAGAACCAGATCCAGATCCAGATTCAGATTCAGATCCAGATCCAGTTATAGACACTGATAAGGATGGAGTTTCTGATGCCCAAGAACTTCTTGATGCCTCAGATCCTACTGATGCAAGCAGTTATATTTCGCGACTAAACCCAGACTTCTGTTTCGATTGGAATGGCTTTTTGGGTATGTCTTACAATATTGCTGAATTTGGTAACTTCACCTCTCACCCAGTTGATATTAGCTCTAGTATATACGACACCTCTTTAAGATTTCGAGACAATAAATCATTGGCGATTCTTCCTGGCAGCCAATCAGACCTTTTAGCTCATGACATGAAAGGCTGGTCGACTGACTCAGTTGGCACGGTTTGTTCAAGAGCCACAAGCTCGAGCAAAAAAATTGAAGCCGGAGACATTCAAGGAAGAATGCTGAGATATAAGCCTAATTCCGACGGCAGCTTTGATTTCGTTCTATCAAACGAGTTTAGCAACCCCGTGACAGGATCTCAGTATGCTCAATTCAATCATTTTCATCCAAGTTACGATCCTGCAGAGACTGGTTTCTTTGTTGCTAACTGGTTTTCTATTCGAAATTTTGAAGAAACTAAGCAATCTGGAAATATAGTAGTTTACGATATTGACGGAAGTGTTCTCAGAATTGTGCCTATTACTCTATCCCCGAGGGGCTTATATGACTTTGGAACTCATATAATTGGAGCCAATAAAATAGGTTTGGTTGAATGGAGACCAGCTTCTAATTTGGCTCGATTTAGAACCAACCTAAGTAGGTACTTCTATGGCGCGCCATTTGGTGTTGGAGTGGAAAAAATATCAGATGCAGTTACCCTACCTGGCCTTCAAGGAACTAGCAAAATGCTCGTATCCCCAGTAGACACTAGAGATCAAGATTCTATTCTTGAAATTTCTAACACCAGTGCAAACTCTGCTAATATTCAAGTCATAGTTAACGACAAGCTTGGAAACAACGTGCTAGATGTAACACTTCCAGTCGCTCCAAGAGCTTCAACTCATCTACTAATTGATAGCTACCTAAATAATGATCTGGGTCTAGTTTTTGTTAAGAATACATTTGGCGGCAAAGTCGTTGCTAATACTATTCAATACAAACGAAACTCTCGTGCTGGCCTGCAGAATGTGTTTACTATTTCGGCTAGAGAGAGTTTAGGCAGTAATCTTCTTGGGACATACAATACCTTCCTCAATCAAGACTGTTACCTAACTTTGAGTAACTCCAAAGCTAGTGCGGAGGAGGTTAAACTAAGTTTGATTAAGTACAACGGCCAAACACTGGTTCACAAGCAATCCTTCCAAGTTCCTGGAAGAGGTGTCTTAGAGATAAATACATGCCAATTTGACACAAATAACAGCTATGGAACTGTGAGGGTTGAGACATCAAGATCTGGGGCTATAACCGCGAACATGCTTCGAGTTGGATTCAACGAAGACTATCGATTTGCTACCCCAGTAAAATAGCGAGTTAGGAAATAACCAACCTCTGAGCACTGATGTCAATTTTGAATATACTGAAACCACTATAAATTTCGGTTACAATTTAACATCTCACCGGTTTCAGTATAAGAAGAGCGCAAGCGAAGCCCAACAACAGATATATCCCGCCCAAGATATACTTAGAAGCGAAGCTTCGCAAGAAAATCGATATTAGCCTTAAACACAGAGTTTCTGACTTTTCTAGCCAAGACCTACGGTCTTGTAGTCACAAATAGGTTTCAGTATATAATTTACTGGCAGTGCTAGCGCACTGCTATACCCCGGGGTGAAGATTATTTATAAATGCCGAAGTTTATAGTGGGCGGGGTATA
>CALKYB010000252.1 GCA_938003565.1 uncultured bacterium | reverse complement strand
ATTGAAATTAACCCTGCTGCTCGAGACTTTGCGAATAATGAATTGGGTATTGAAACCCACTCCACTCCCGAGCCGCTTGAGGACAACAGTGCTGACGTCGTAATTTCCAATCATGCCCTGGAACATGTCCCCTTTCCCATCGGCATGCTAAAAGAACTTCGAAGAATATTAAAACCGCAAGGAACTCTTATTTTGTGTGTTCCCATTGACACTCAACGAGATCAAGGGGTCTACAAAGAGGACGACAAAAACCACCATCTACATACATGGACTTCTCAGCTACTAGGGAACACAGTTTCTGAGTCAGGCTTTAGCGTAAGGAAAATAACCTCAAATCGCTGCTATATTCCTGGAGGCTATACCGTCTTTATATACGGTCGCTTCCCATATTGGGTTTACAAAGCTGTGGGCTACTTTTTTGGAACTCTATTCTCAAGAGGCAACGAACTTGTAGCTGTCGCAAAACCAAAAACTATTGAAGCTTACCACGCTTCTTCAACAAAATAGTCGCCCAAACAAACAAGACCAATGCAAAACTTATGGTTATCAAGTAACAAACCAAAAAGCCCACATCAGAATTCCCAAGTGCAGAGCCACGAAAACCCTCAATCATATAAAACAGAGGGTTCACTTTAGATATACTTGCCCAAGGTTGAGGCAGCATAGAAACGGGATAAAACAAACCACCAAGGTATATCGCCGGCAGAATAAGAAAGTTATTAAATATTGAAAGACCATCAAAAGAATTACAGTAAATTGCGGCGATGATTCCTAATTGCGAGAAAAGAAAACTAACTGCGAGGGCCATTGCAACGGCAGATCCCAGCGCCGGCCA
Organism: uncultured bacterium; assembly: GCA_938003565.1. Classification (GTDB taxonomy): domain Bacteria; phylum Bdellovibrionota_C; class UBA2361; order SZUA-149; family CALKYB01; genus CALKYB01. Next base: position 3,440 of record CALKYB010000252.1, on the reverse strand, counting down.
AGGAAGTTCACAAAAATAAAGCGAAACAAACAATATGGCTATCCCCACCACTAAACCCCGCACCATTGCGGCCACAGTATAAGCCAAGCTCATAGCCATCGGAGAAAGTGGAGTCACTAAATAATCCACTACATAACCGAGATAGCGTGCCATAAACAACGAGCTAGATACATTTCCAAATGTATTTTGAATGATACCCATTAGCAATAAACCAGGAACTACAAACTGAGCATAAGAGAAGTCTTCCATTACTGAAACACGTTCCCCTAAACTCACTCCAAACACTAAAAGATATAGACTAACTGTCGTTACTGGAACCAGAAGTGTCTGGACGGCAACGGAACAAATTCTAAGAATTTCTTTCTTCAATAAAGTCCAAAATGGAAGCAAGGGTTTATAGGCTACTGGAGTAGCGGCATAGATATCCTTAATGGACTGACTATCGCTACCTAACACCTTTAATCCCCCCACTCTCTCTACTTAAATGTTTAAAAACATCCTCCAAGTCTGGTTGAGTAAGAGTGACATTTAGCACTTCTAATCCAATCTTCTCTAAGCTCGATACTACTGCCACAACCTCTGCTCCGCTCTCAAGTGAGAAATTCAAGAAGTGAGAATCTTCCTCATCTAAGTCAGAATCAAAAGATTTAAGTTCATCCGGCATTTCTCTAAGGGCAGTATGTAATTCTACTCTTAGCTTTTGCTTATCAATGCGAGAAATAAGCTTCTTAGTCTCCTCCAGAGCAACCAACTTCCCCATATTCATAAAGGCAATTCTGTCACACATTTGCTCTGCTTCTTCAAGGTAATGTGTCGTTAGAAGAACACTAATTCCTGCTTTATTTATCTCTCTCACAAAACTCCAGAGACGCTCTCTCAACTCAACATCAACTCCCGCAGTAGGCTCATCCAGTATTAATAGCCTTGGTTTATGTAACAAAGTCTTAGCTATCATAAACCGTCGACGCATCCCGCCTGAAAGCTTCAGATATCGTTTGGCTAAATGGGGACCAAGCTCTAATTGCTCAACAATGAGCTTCCGCCAAACAGGGTCATCAGCTACTCCATAATAACCGGAATGAATCTTAAGGCTTTGCTCAACGTTCAAATACTGTTCAATAATCGGTTCTTGATGCATCACACCAACTAAACGCCTCGATTTTTGATACTCCTGCCGACTATCGAATCCAAAAACTTCAATCCTACCGGTAGTAGCAGGAATTACTCCCGCAATCATATTTATAGTCGTACTCTTCCCGGCACCATTTGGACCCAGCAGACCAAGAATCTCTCCAGGCTGAATTGAAAAGCTTAGGTTCTCTACTACTGTTGTGTCTGCGTATGTTTTACTAACGCCACTGAGGGTAAGCGGTGTTCTCTGTAAATCTTGGTTGGAAAATTGATAGGGTTTCACTCTTTTCCGCAGCCAGTCTCAACCTGATCTTCATAACTGGCGCCACAAATATTACAACTAGCCTCACCCTGTTTGGCCATTAGGTTGTTCATACCCCCACAACTGCCCTTAATGCGACGGCCAGAAATAATCACTCCAATGGCCATACCAAACACAGCGATCGAAATAACAGCAAGACTTATAAGGAATGTATTCAATTAAGCGACCCCTTGTAGAAACTATGAGAAACTATTCCTAGGCATCATACGGCAAAAACCTAATGGATAAAAGTCCTCCACAAGCAAGGAATTCAAGCTAGGACATCTCTCATCAACGATTTGCCCATAAACCGTCTTTAAGGCTAGATGACTCGAATTCCACTACCTTCTCCACCCCAGAATCATAGAGCAAAACCGCTAGTTTTTCCCGAGCTATTATACTTTTAGCCCGCTTCGAACCTAAAACCAAAAGGGCAGTGGCTATACCATCGGCTCGCATGCAACTTGGATCAAGGACCGACACAGAAATAGTCTTATGTTCTATCGGATAGCCGGTCTTAGGATTGATAGTATGAGAATAACTCTCATTGGAGCTCAGCTTAAAAAAATTTCTATAAGTTCCTGAAGTAGCCATTGCACTGTTACGCAATTCAAGTACACGCTGAGTCTCTTTTTGGCCATTAGCAATCCCGCTAACCGGACGAAGCACGGCTATCTTCCATCCTTCTCCATTTTTCGAGCTACCAGAGACTCTTACCTCCCCACCTATTTCAACCATGTATCGTGATAAACCGCGTTGATTCAAAAGGGCAGCCACTTGATCCACAGCAAAACCTTTAGCGATAGCTGAAAGATCCACTTGAAGATGTTTCTCAATTTTTCTGATTCTTGACGACGCTGGGTCTAGCTCAAGTTTAGAAAATCCAACCATTCTTAGATGCTCTCGTACTTCTTCTGCGCTTGGAGGTTTAGTAACCCCTCCAGATGAACCAAAACCCCAAAGCTCAACTAGAGGCCCTACAGTAGGGTCAAAGGCTCCATCAGTCATCTCGTATATATATTTTGCCTCCACCAAGACCTCCATAGTCTCCGATGAAACGCTAAACCAATGGGAATCCCTAACTGAGTTAAAGCGACTCAGCTCAGAATCAGCCTTATAAGTTGACATAAGTCCATCAACTTTAGAGAGGCGTAAATCTATATTTCTTCTTAAGGATCTTGAGGAGAAGCCAGCCAAGCGAGAGTCGAGCCATTTGACAGTAAAGGTCGTACCCATGATTTCGCCGTTATGACTGAACTCCTGTTTAGGACCCAGGGCAAAAGCGAGGAAAACTAAAGCAGAAAGTAAAAGGAGACTTCGAAACTTAGACCTAAGCAAAAGCCTTAGCCACCAAAGTCATCAAAGGCTATATTCTCCGGCTCAACTCCCAAGTCATCGAGCAATTGAAAAACAGCCTGATTCATCAACGGAGGTCCGCAAAGATAATATTCACAGTCTTCTGGAGCTTTATGATCCTTAAGATAATTATCCAACAGCACCTGGTGAATAAACCCTGTATGACCTTCCCAGTTATCTTCCTCCAATGGGTCAGATAAGGCTAAATGCCATTCAAAATTGGGGTTATTAGCTTGCATTTCATCAAACTCTTCAACATAAAATGCTTCGCGCAAACTTCTAGCACCGTACCAAAACGAAACCTTTCGGTCAGTTTTAATACGTTTAAACTGATCATATAGGTGAGATCTCATCGGTGCCATTCCAGCTCCACCTCCAATGAAAACCATCTCCGCATCGGTTTCTTTGGCAAAGAATTCACCATAAGGTCCGGAAATAACCACCTCATCCCCAGGCTTAAGATTAAATATATAGGAAGACATTATCCCGGCAGGCAAGTCCGGATTTCTAGGTGGAGGTGTGGCAATCCTAACATTGAGCATAATCATCCCAACTTCCTCAGGATAGTTAGCCATCGAATAGGCACGAATCACAGGCTCTTTTACAACTGACTTAACATCCCACAGTTTAAACTTGTCCCAATCCTCGCGAT
>CALKYB010000251.1 GCA_938003565.1 uncultured bacterium | reverse complement strand
CGAGAATAACACCTTAACGCCTCTTACTAAATAGTTAGGTAAAAGGCGCTAGGGAGTATCAAAGACATATTGACCCATGCTCGTTAGCTTGGGCTGGGGAGTTAAATTCCCCCAAGTCCTTGATTTAGTCTTTCCTTAAGTTCTTTACCAACTTTAAACTGAGGCAAGCGCTTAGCAGCAACTTGGATTTTTTCACCAGTTTTTGGATTTCTGCCTTGGTAAGGCTTGTAGTCTTTAACCACGAAACTTCCAAAGCCGCGAATCTCAATTCGACCACCGGAAGTTAGTGATTTACGCATATGATCAACAATCAAATTTACTATTTCCTCTGATTGTAGTTGACCTAGATCGCAGCGTTGAGCAAGACGTTCAATTAGTTCTGACTTGTTCATGTTTAAAGTAAACCCTTAATTAAAAGAATAACCACTAATAAGTACATACAGCAAAATAAAATACGGTACAAACCGAAAATGGTGCTCCCGGCAGGATTTGAACCTGCGGCCCCAGGTTTAGGAAACCTGTGCTCTATCCACCTGAGCTACGGAAGCAAAAAAGTTAACTCCCAAAAAACAGATCTTGAGCAAAAGTCGCCTTCAATAAGGTTGAGCCGCTAAACTAAATTCAATCAACCAAGCACCATTATCTTACCTTAAGATTCCTCTTTAGTAGGCAAGTGTGCAAAAAAATTGAACAAATAACTAGAAATAAAAAATATCCCTAGATCTAGGAGAGGGGCCGGGGGAGAACACCCCGAATTTTACCTTTAAATCTGCCTTGATTAAAAAATTATAAACTAAATTAGGGCTTTATTACGAATATTCAGTGCTTACTATCTACTTAAACGAAACTTCAGGCGTCTGTTTAACTGAAGCTGATTCTAAGTCGTCAAGCTCGAAGAACTCCCTATTCTCAAAGTTGAAAATCCCTGCAACGTAATTCGAAGGGAAAACCTCCATTTGAGTTACGTAATTTGAAACCGAATCATTGTAGTGTTGCCTAGCAAAAGAGATTTTATTTTCTGTAGTTGTGATTTCTTCCTGCATATTAAGAAAGCTCTCATTTGCTTTTAACTCAGGATAAGCCTCCTGTAGAGCAAAAATACTTTTAAGAGTCGAGCTAAGCATATTTTCAGCAGCTGCACGCTCAGCTTCCCCTCCAGAGGCGGTCATAGCAGCGTTTCTGGCTTGAACAACAGCTTCTAAAGTATCTTTTTCATGAGATGCATAACCTTTAACGGTTTCGACTAGATTAGGAATCAAATCGTATCGTCTTTTTAGTTGAACGTCGATTTGTGACCAGGCATTGTCGGTCTGCACTCTAAGCCGAGTTAGTTTGTTGTATAGACCAATCAAGAGTATTGCTAGGGCAATACAAATAAGAGTTAGGATGCCAAAAGTAATACCAAAAAGTTGCATCGAGATTTCTCCAATAATATCTCTAGTAAGGGTAAGGGGCTATCAACTGTTCTAAGTGAGACCCAAAGCAAGCACCTCACTACTTAATCAACAAGCACAATTACAGTCAATTACGGTAATTGTGCTAGGCGAGGGTGAATTGACATTTTTCTAAATTTTCAAGAATTCGCTCAACCAAGACTCATAGAGTCGCATACAGCCTCTCCAAATCTAAAAACATAATAGTTTGAGTAGTTTATCAAAGCAAGTAAATTTGCAATTTTACTAAGGAATTGCTATAATTAGATAGTAAGCTCTTAAAAGCCGATCCTATCTTGAGGAAGCGGCAGGTAGATAGAGTTATTTGGTTATAGATAGATTTTTGCTTCGTTTCTCAACTAACTACATCTTACAATTAGCAGCTTCTTAGCGGTTTAGATTCGCTTACTATCTTTTTGAGCTATCTCTTAGTGATTAAGTTCAAATGGAAAGTGAGTTCGCACAAGGTTGCGAAGGTTTTTTTTGAGGATTTATTTAGGTTTCAGGGACATCTGTTGAGTTATTTTATAGCTCCAGTTTTGTATCCCTTGCTTGGGTAGGACGAAGAACTTTTTTAATCAGAGTTTTTCTTCCTACCTATAGCTACATGTTTTTTAGGTTAATATATATTCGTTTTTTTTATTTTTCGCGTTCTCACTCTCCTCATCATTTCTTCTTAATAAGATTACCTACTTAAATATTTTTATTTTGTCGCTAGACCTGGACCAATCAGTTGCCTTCTGGATTAGATCGCAAAAAGTCAACTATACGAATAGAAGAATGCTAGAGAGAATAATTAGCCAGGTAGTTCGCTTCTTTATCCCCCTTGCAAGGAGATACACGTGAGCTAGGAGTAGTGTTAAAAACACAAGCCTAGAAAAGTTTGCGGAGGCAACGATAGTGATAAAAAGGTGAGTTGGGATTGCCATTACCCCTCCATACCAGTGCACTAGGGCATGACCTATTGCATGAATAGGAGTAAGTCAGACACTAGCAAAACTATGTCTAGATGCGTGTTCCAAATAGATCTCGAAGAGAGGAGAGTTAGCCCCATACACTTTAGCAAAGTATAGCGGGGGCTAGCCATAGCTATAAAATCAATAAAAACGTGCGAATCAGGCGGCGGTAGTGGGTAGGCCTGGGTTCCAAAGGACCGGTAAATCTGTCTTCTCCATTAGCGCATCAATTAGGGCTAATTGATTCTGCATTGCGTCGATGCGGGGTCTGGCAAGGCCATGTTTTGCCTCACTACTATCTAATTGCCTCTTAATATCAAGAGTGCATTTGTTAACTTCCCCAACGCTTTCCCCAATATCAGACACGCCGGTAGATTTTGCAGCGTTGTAAGCCACGTTGGTTAGTGTCTCTGAGTTAGTTTGCACATCGTACAACGCTGATCGAGTTTGATCTTCCCATTCTTCCGAATGAGCCAGAGCGTGCAGCTCGGCGATTAGATAGGCCATGGTATGGAGGACTCCACTATGACCAACGTTTCGAGAAAAACGGGCGTAGTCTAGTTCTATTGGTTTCATGATTCCACTGTTGTTGCTTTGAAAGGCTGAATTACTTGAGGCAAGCTAATTTAGCCTTTCAAAACTAAAAACCTTCTACTCCTCTTCGAGAGTCACTATTATAGAATAGGTGAGGAGAAAGTAAATCAGAAACCTCTAGATGCAGTAACCCCTTTAGAATGATGGAGTTTTAGTTATCTGGTAGATTTTTGAAGATTCGGTTGACTATATGAGGATTGAGGAAGAAAGAGAGCATATAAAAACTGACAAATTGGAGATTAGTCTCCCAATTGAAACCTAAAGATTTTTCTAGATTAGCCTACCTGTTTCATCAACTGGTAGGCCTTGAATTAGTTGGGCAGCAGGAAATGCCCTTTCTATGACGCTCAAAGTATCCTGTTCGCAGGGGCCGGTGAAATGGAGTGTCAATTGAGTATCGATTACTTCTTGCTTGAGCCCAGCTACCAGCTCAACCAAAGTTGAAATTTCACAGGAGATCATTGATACAGGGCGTTTGTTCTTCAATACTTCAACCATTGAGTCGACGCTTTTAGGGTTTGCTCCGAGAAACCGCAGGTGACAGCCAGCTTTAAAGGCAAAGAGGGACAGGTAAATTGCTTGGAGGGTGCCTGGTTTAGCTAGTGAGTAGATAGTCTGTGAGGGTTCCAGTTTGTGAAAGTTGCACAACTCATTTACTCCTATCTCCATACTTCTAGGCGCATTGTTGATCCAATAGGAGTCTCCCCATCTTCCTTTATCACTTAGTAGATGGATTCCGGGATTGTTGATCACCATGAAGCCGTCCAGCTGTGATTTAATTGAATCATCGGTTTTCGGAGTTGATGCTAATAGAGCTTTTAGACAAAGCATTGGAATCTCAGCTTTTCTTAAGGCTAAGATCTGAAACTCGCTTAGGCCTTTATCGATAACCACTTTAGTACAGTTAGTTCCATCTAAGTTGCTAAGAAGGATGTCAGTTTTCGTGTCAGGGCTTACTATCGCCACCGACCGTTTGAGAGCTAAAAGAGGTAAGACTGCAGAAATTAGTCTATTCCTAACAGCAAAAACAACCATGCCTTTTTGTTCTGAAAACAACTTCTGATCAAGCAGCGTAACAAGTTCCTCAATTGGTTCTGCTTTTAAGGCCTGGTTTGAAGTATCAGTGGATAAGACTGCATACGGGTTTATTATCATTTTGGTTCCAGTTGTAGACTTTCACTACCTAGAAACCGCCAGACTCAGGCGGATCCGTGGTAGGGAAAATCTACGTTAGGAAAAACCTTCACTCTCTTCCCTCCATCTTCCTACGCGTAGCAGCAATAGACACCTGGACAAGCAGGAACTTGGAGAGAAGTTAAGAACTACATTAATAGAGGCATGAAAAAGACAGCGAAGTGATAAAAAGCACTTGAATAGTAGCATTTAGCAGGAGCGTTTTCAAATAGTGTTAGAAGGACCTTAGCTGAGTTGGATAGTCTTTTTTTTCCTAAGGGAATGGACTACAGTAGTTCAGAATTTCTAGGATTCAGTGAGGCCGTAGCGTATTGGGGAACTTGTAAATGAAACGAATCAAAGTCAAAGTTATCTTTATTTTGAGTGTCTTTTTAGTAGCGTCTTGCTCAACTAGTTTAGACAAATCTCTTCAGGTTTCGGCGCCTTATAATTGGGTTTATTATGCCACGGTGGACTCAGTTTTGGAGGCTGGGTTTGGAATTGTTGAGTCGGACATAAAGAAAGGCTTTATCGAAGCCGAGCAGAACTCTAAGAACAACCAAGATACAAAATATAAAATATTGGTTGAGCTTGAGGATGAAGGTTCTACAGTGGAGATTGATTTTGCTGTGAGGGGCCCAGCGTTTACTGATGCGGAGAAAGAAGAGGCTCTGCAAATATTTCGAAAAGCGATGAAGTATAGACTCCCGGGAGTGAGCGGCAATATTTAACCAAATCTCGTATATACTGAAACCACTATAAATTTCGGTTAAATATTGACCTCTCAGACTCAGGTTTCAGTATAGCCGAGCGTGAGCGAGGTAGACAACACATATACCCTGTGTATGGACCCGTCCGTCAAATCAAGAGAAAGTCTTTTGTGCCAAAAAATGAGATTCATCCGTGTATTCGGCTTTTACAGTAATGAAGTAACTTACTGCTTAGCCCTAATGAAATCCGAGCTCTC
>CALKYB010000250.1 GCA_938003565.1 uncultured bacterium | reverse complement strand
GTATACCCCGCCCAAGATATTCTTAGAAGCGCAGCTTCGCAAGAAAATGGTGTTAGTCGCTTAAACATTGAGTTTCTGACTTTTCTAGCCAAGACCTACGGTCTTGTAGTCATAAATGGGCTTCAGTATATAATTTACTGGCAGTGCTAGCGCACTGCTATACCCCGGGGTGAAGATTATTTATAAATGCCGAAGTTTATAGTGGGCGGGGTATATACTACTGGTACCAGCGTGCCTGGTATGCTGCGATGGCTGCGTGGACTGAAGTTTACTTAAGTCCGCACTTTCAGATGTTTCTATTTGAAGCAATGAATGGTTAAGGAGAGGTGCCAGTCTTTTCGGCGGTTTTAGGATGTTCTACTCAGCTTTTTACCTATAGGAGGGGTGAGCTAGGGTATGATTTGTAGTTTTAGGAACTTCTAGAACTGTTGATTACCTTAATGACACAGTTGCTCGTAGACTTCAGCAGATGTAAATTTTTTTATCGAAATCGAAGTTTAGAAAGCTCCGGGTCTCCCCGGAGCTGCTTGATAAACCAAATTAAAACACTCCCCTCAATCCAAACAAGACACTTCGTCCTCGAAGTGGGGCTAAGTCTTTTAGGAAAGAGGTGTGAACTCGTACCTCTTCGTCAGTTAAGTTGGTTCCTCTAAGATAGAGAGCAAGCTCGTAATCTGGAAAAGGAAGGTTAAAGTTAAGATGAGCATTTAGCGTTTTATAACTGTCAGTGGGAAGCTCAAACTCTGCTATATCGTCTTGCTTTGATGCGAATACGCCTTCAGCACGAGCTTCGAATAAACGCTTATACTTGTAATCAATTCCAACTATTGTACGAAGCGGAGGAATTCTCGGCAAATCAGTGTTATTTGATTTATCTTCAGCTCGGACAAAATCAACTTGAACATCAAAATCTATGTCGTGAGACCATAAGTTTAGCGCTTCGTGCAAATGCAGAGTTGACTTAGCTTCAAATCCCCAAAATAGCGCATCAACGGATTCATAGTTGAATAGGGGTAACCCATCTTCTTCCTCACCAGCGTTACTTAGATTAATGTAGTCCTCGTAGTCTTGCGCGAACAAGTTGAGCATCCCAGTAACTAAGCCAGTATTTTTCTTCATAGTTAAATCGACGCCAAAGGATTGCTCAACATCGATGTCAGTATTTCCTAGTTCAAAAATTTGTCGCGCTATGTGTGCGCCGTCTGCGAAAAGCTCACTCGCAGAGGGGGCGCGCTGGGTATAGGCAACGGACAGGCCAAGAGTATAGTCACTTTCACCAGTTGGATTCCAAACCACGCCAGTAGAGAGACCTAGAGGGTTAAACTCTTCGCTTGAAAGTCCTTCAGGGCTGTACCTTACAAAGTCGTAGCGGGCTCCAGAGTGCAATTTCCAATGTTTATTCAAAGGAAGTTCTTCGAACAAAAATAGGGAAGGAGCGATAGTGTCAATCTGTGGAAGGTAAGCTTCCTCACCGACTGCAGAAAAGTCACTTCCTTGAATTTGAAAACCAAGAACACCCTCGAAGGACGAAATAGGCTCGTGAGTTATTTCTACTCTTCCTTCAAAAGCATCATTTTCAAATTCTGTCCCGATTCCTCCATCTTCAAGTTCATCATGCTGGTATGTTGAAATCCCAAGATTAAACTTAGCTGTTTTGACAAAGTCATTGACCTCATCAACTCTTCCGCGCACATCAAGTCTAACTTGTTCTAAGTCGATAGCGACGCCTTCATCATCGCTATGCTCACCTGCGTCTTCATCAGCATGGTGCTCGTCTCCAAGCTCGTCGTGATGTTCATCCCCATGTTCCTCATCATCGTGATGTTCTTCTTCTCCTTCATGAGCATCATCTTCGTGTGCATGGCTCTCATGTGCATGTCCCGGAACGCCGTATTTTGAACGGCTTGAGCTGATGGAAACTCCAAGAAATCCTTTGTCCCAAACTCTCGAGCTTCCTGCAGTGAACCCTTGTGAGCGGGTTGCGCTGTTTAAGAGTTTTCCCCTAGATATTTCATCCTCATGCTCCTCTCCTTCGGCCGCTTCTTGTGCGCGTAGATTTGCACTTTCAGCAAAATCTGGAATGTCTATGTCCTCAGTGTCCTGATGAAAGTAATCGAGATGCCAGTTATATTTTCCTGCTTGTCCTTCTAGTTTTAGGGCTCCAGATAGTTCATCGTCTGCCGTGCCCTGACGATAGTCAAAGGAACCATTGAGTGGCTCACCAATGTAGTTCTCGGGTATGGCATTATCGGTTACATTAACAATGCCTCCAATTGCAGAACTTCCAAAAAGCAAAGTTTCTGGCCCACGAAGAATTTCGATTGACTCAGCAGCAATTGGGTTTGAAGTGACAGTGTGATCTTCGCTTGTATTAGAGATGTCGAGAGTTCCTATTCCGTTTTTTAAAACGCGAACCCTGTCACCGGCATTTCCACGAATGATAGGTCGGCTTGAGCCAGGACCGAAATAGCTAGTGGTAATACCCGGTTCTTGGCCGATGGTCTCAGCAATAGTTGGTTCAGCCTTCAAGATGACATCATTTTTTTCTAGTATAGTAGCGGGGCTACTATGCTCTAAGAGGTTGTGGTTAAAAGGGTCGGCTGTAATAGTTAGCTCAGTAAGCACTCGTCTTTCTTCTTTTGCTACATTCTCTTCCTCTGCCGAGAGAGAGGAGTTTGTAAGTAAAAAGAGAAAAGAATAGGCGAGTAAGGTGTTTCTAGATAAGTTTCTATAGAAGTCTTGATCGATACTTGTATTCATTATTTTCTTCCTTGTTAGCAGGAACGCGACACTTCGTAGGGCTGCTTTGGAGAGCCCGACGATTTTGAAAAATTGGATTGAGCGTTTAGAGAGGAAAGGGGGGAGCCCGAGGTGAAAAGGGCGAGACAATTGATGCGAAAAAAGGTGCTACATGAAGTTTAGGAACCTGAAGTGTGAAGCTGGAAGCCAGTTCGGGGGTATGGCAAGCTAAAGCGACGCTAGGGTTGAATCCTAGCTCGCAAAAGGCACACTCTGAGTGAGACTCTTCTGAGGAAACGCTATTTTCATGATCTTCAATGTGAAAGTGAAGAACACTAGCAATTCCACTACCTACGATGGATAGGCAAAGAAAAATCGGTAAAATTTTCCAGTAGTGAAAGCGCGGCATTTTCAAAGCAATGAATAGTAGGTTTAAGTTGTTAACATGAACTAACTTAAATCAGTAACATTGTCCACAAACCTAGTTGGGGTCGCTTGAGGAGAGCCTGGAGAGCAAGAAGCGCAGTATAAGCCGAGTTTATACTAGTGGATTTAATTAATGAATCCTAAAAGTTAAACATTTAGCTTATGTGCAAAAACTTAAGTTTTAGAATGCAGGCCAATTGTATTACCGTCGGGATCTGCCACGATTGAAATAAAACCGTATTGCCCAATTGAAAATTTAGGATTTTGGACTGTTCCACCTGCGGATTCGACTTTAGCCTCTTCAATAGAGCAATCCTCGCAGTTGAAATAGACTAAAGTGCCGCCTGCTCCTGAAGAAACTCCTTCCATCTTACAGATTGCCCCTGGGCTTCCATACGAATCTTCGTTCATAGGGAAAGCAAGCATTTCTACTTTAGGGCCGTTTTCAGCCGTAGGAAGGTTTTCAAGTTTTACGGCAAACACTTCTTCATAGAATTTTTT
>CALKYB010000249.1 GCA_938003565.1 uncultured bacterium | reverse complement strand
GGCACACAAACACCGACGGACAACCTCTTGCCTCTCAAGACCTGGGACTCTCAGCGGATTTGTTCAGCTATGAGCTCCTAAAGTCATCCCTGGAGATGGGATACTACGCAACAGGCTACGGTGATCGAGAAATTTGCAGATACATCGACAGTCTTTGCAAAGACTGGCGAAAAGTTGAAGCTGCTATCGGTAACATGCTGGGCGGGAATTCGATTGGCGGCACTGTTCTGGCCGTTGGCAATGGGGAAGTCATTTACGCCTCCAATAACTATGGTGGCGAACTGCTTCGCATCGGTGGAATCTTTTCTAGCAACTTCACGATTAAGCGTTTTCCGACACTCCGTGAATTGCCCGTCACCTCGGACCGGGTGAAGAATCTCTGTTTAACTACAGAAGCTGGAACTTCCAAGTCAACAGTTTTTGCTGAAATAAACACCCCTCCATTTCCTTCCCTGAACCTCTTTGAAATTTCTGAGGCGACGGAAAACAAGTGGGTTGGTGGATTTCACAATGAAAGCGAGCCAGTGCCATTCAGTTGCCAACCAAGCAGTTACGGCACAGTTCTGGTTAAAGAAAGTGGGGAGTTTCACTCGATTCGTCTGCCCCAGGTGTCTGACCGACAGTTTCTTACATTGCCGGGAACTCTGCAAAGCATGACTGACATCCCGATAATCAACGCGGGAATCAATGGACGGTACATGTTGTTTACTGACCCAGAATTCCATGAAGGCCATCCCTCAATAGTTGCGATAAACGGGAACTGGGCGATTAAAGACCCTGCACGAGGTATTATTTATGCTCAATCTTCGGATGCTAAGGCGGTCTCGGTAATAAACTATCAAACCGCCGCTGAAGATAGTCGCCTAGCGACTGGTAGTAACTTCTTCAGCATCGTCGCAACTTTCGGGGCGCCTAACGGTCACCTGACAATTGAGGGAAGTCCGTCTTACGGTAACGTAGTATCAACTGATGACACTTCAACGGTCCTTGATGATACGGAAGTATCGAATGATACGGACGTGTCAGATAATGCTGACGATGCTGGCTCCGGTGGTGGCACTTTCACTGCGTTTTTATTGTCATTTCTGGTGTTACTTCGTCGCCGTTGGGCGATCTAAGCCCTACCCTCGGAGACTCCGGGATCGCAGCAATGCGATCTCGCGAGTCCTCGTTAGGATTTTTTTGTTTTCTAACTGCTGTAGCTAGCTAAATTTAAGACTATAAGTATTTTAATAAGAGACCTTAGTAATATCGAAGCAAGGTCTATAGACTAGAATTTTTTTACCTAAGATATTTTGGCCGAAGCTATAAAACTAAGTTGTTAAGAAAGAGCTAGCTGCAAAAGTCTAAAACAATTGAAAAAAGGCAGGGAGGAACAAAGTCCTCCCAGAATCACTGAGCACTACTGTTGTAGTACTGTGGGAACTAAGGTTCTAAAAACCACTTTCATCCCTTTAACCACTAAGTCGCTAACGCGACTAGCAGAATGAAGGGGGCAACCGGAGTTGCCCCAAGTGCCGCCGGCTAGTTATATGAACGTCGGAACCACAGGCCCGCCATTGCGAACATTGCTAACAATGGTAGCAACGGATCCATCGGACCAGACTTCCCAGCAATTGAGCAACCAAAAGGGCCATGACCTGTTACTAAGCTACCACTCGCCGTTGTCTCGTTATCATTGCCCGAAGGGTCGGTGTCAGTTTCATTCGCCGGTGGTACAGCATCCGCAGGAAAGGGGTTGAATGAACCCAAGCCAGATGCGTTACCGGCCAAAGTGCTGGCACTCATTAATTGACCACTGGCAAACAATAACTGATCGCCGCCAACCGAGATTGGGTAAGTTTCATTTTCACCCGTGTCAGTTACTCGCAAACCGCCTGTCACCGGAAACGGGACGAACGTGATATTTGTGCGACCATTCTGGCTAAATCGGCAACTTGCTCCGTAGCGGGTCATGTTTCCTTCAACCTGGCAATCGGCATCAGTCTTTTCTCCGCCGGAGTTGATAAATGTTGTTTTACCAGTACTACCGTTGAAAACAGAAACAACATCGCCGGCATCGGTCCCTACTACGTTAAGATTATACAAATTGCCGTCCGTTAGTTCGGTTAGGGTGCCCCACTGTCCACCGCTGGGATTACCAGCAGGGTAGCGGTAACGGTGTATTGCCCGTGTACCGTTTGAGTCACGGGTGAGAGCATAGGTATTCATATTGTCGGCACGGTATTGTGGCGACGCCATGTCCTGAATACTGTTTCTCACCTGCTGACCTTCCGAAATTTCGAATGGATTCGGAACCTCGAAGAAGTTCAGCGAGGTGGGGTTCGCGAGGGTCGACGCAAGAATGACATTATCACCGACCAAAACACCGCTGATAGCAGGGTTGGCAGCCTTACCGTAGCCGACAAACTGTTGTTCAGCATACTCCACCAGCGCAAAACCCGGCGCCTGTTCAAGTTGCGACAATGGAACCCACACCTGGTTCCTGACATTATAGACGATACTCGTCCGTTGCCCACCATTATTAATAGACCACTGATTGAGAACGGTGTTGCTCGCCTCAGACACAACCTGCTGTCCGCTAAGAGATACCGACGATGGGTTGTTATCCACCGGATAGACCGCACCGCTTTGATCGCGAAAATAAATCGAGATCTGGTTATTCTGACTGCCCATCCAGTAATGCCCAGGTATTGGCTCCGCACCTAACGATGTCGAGTAATGTCCCGAGGATATTACTCGACAGTTACCGTCTCCGGTTCCACAAATATCATTCGCGATACTGGCGCCAGAAGCGGCAAGTCCGAAGAATCCCACAATACTTATTATGTTGTGTTTCAACTTAATTTCTCCTTCCCATAGGGAATGTCAAATGAGGTGAACCCAACCATTAAAACCAAAAGCAAAAACATTTCACTTTTGCAGCTGAGCCCAGAGAGTGATTCAAATCGAGGAAACTAGATTGGGAAGACTAAGTATTAAAGATCGAGTGAATTCAAATTCTGGTGGCCAGAATTTGAAAAGACAAGGGAGCAGTTAAGTTCAACTACCAATGTCTATTCTAAGATGATCTTTTGAGGCTTGAAGAGAAATACTCTATGAGCAAAGCTACAGCTTTTTCTACACAAAAACACAATTTCCTAGTGAATACGTAACAAATACTCAAAAGTCAAATTTCTGCAATGCTTTGCAAAAATTGACTGGATAATCCCAAGTAACAAATCAGGCTTTAATCTAGCCTAATATTTGATTTAGCGACTATTTTAATATAGTTTATTTCCTTTGGAGTAAGGGTTTAATATTACAATGAGAAAGCTCTCTAAAAAGAGCTCAAATGCGGTGAACTAGAAGCAAATGAGAGACAGTCTCAAGGCCTTCTCCTCACTGCGGCTATCCGGGCTGGATGGATCGTGCTGACCTCCGGCCCGCAAGAGTCCTCAAGTAGTGGTGCCAGGATTAGTCACCTGGCCCACTACTAGTTTTTTCCTAGTCTTTGATCGTGGTTTTTAGCTCCAAATATTTCCTCTAGATTTTCGAACTGCCCCAATTTAGAATATACTGAAATTTCCTAATTTCTTTTTTGAGTAGAAATAATTCTTATCTTCTCGGTAGAGTTTTTATCTTTGCAATAAATTTTACCGAGAAGCAGGATGGATAGTTGGGTTTTAATTTGGTTGAAATGCTGCGCATCTCGTGTGAAACATTTTGGTTTAAGATTGTAGAGTAGAATTAGAAATGCGGATCCCGGAGAATTAAAATTTCCGTGATCTGTATTTCACTAAGATCTAAATCCAACAGCCGAGGTATTCTACATGAACGAGCAAACCCGAAGTACGAACATGCCCGGGAGATTTCAAAGACCAATTTCCGGAGCAGAGCTTGCGAGCTCTCAACGAACCGAAGCCGCAAGAATAGCAAGAGCACCTACGCCACAAGAGCGGAGAGCACTAGTAGAATTCTGGGGCATCGACGAGAGTCGGCCACTGATTTCTACCGATGATGAAGGAGATTGGGGTGACTTTTTCCACCAAGGTGCCTGGGAATCGACTCGTACATCAAGTTTAAACTAAGGAGGTTATAATCCTTCCGCCTGCTTCTCATAACTTTAGAGCAACGCTAAAGGCGACGACTTCTCAGGCAAAAGCGAAATGGGTGGATTCAGTGGTGAATGGCTTCCGCAGCGCCAAATCAAATTACTTTGTGAAACAACATCTCAAAAGCGAGGACGAATGAACCACTAAATCCACCCGCTTCCCTTTGAGCTCAAAATTACTGCCCGAAAACCTTCTTAATAAAGTGTCCAGACGGTTTTAAATTGGCATCAGACCAATCTTTATCTTTTTCCCAGCAGTAATTATTTTTCCAAATGGAGCTACCACCAGCATCTGAAGAAAAGTTCCAATAGGCCCAGCTGATGTCGTGCTCTTTCATTGCATCAACATATTTCTGACCCCATTCATCACTATGCTCATGCTGACCGGAAGCCTCAGTTGAACCCCACTCTGTAACAAATATTGGAATTAGCTTTGAAGCCTTTACCATAATATCGAGATATCTCTGCTGATGACTTTTGTCTGGCGCATAAGCATGGAAGGCATACATAATATTCTCAGCGTTGACCTGATTATTAACTACTTCCATATAGTCACCGTGATTAAAGCTAGACCACTGCCTAGTTCCAATAACAATTACTGCATCAGGATCAATTTTTCTAATGACAGGAATTACCTCGTGAGAGTACTCTCTAAGCTCTTCCCAGGTTGTCTTAGTAGGCTCGTTGGCAATTTCGTAAATCACATTCTCACGATCTTTGTTAGCAGTAACAACCGCCTGAAAGAATCGTTTTGCGTGCTCGGTATATAGTTTTCTAGGATTCTCACTTAAAACATGAAAGTCTACTAAAGCATACATCCCTCGTTTACTAACCTCTTCCACAAACTTATTCACCGCATCAATATTCTTCTGCTCGTTATCCAAAAATGAATATTGCTTATACTGTGGCTTGCCTCCATTGACATACATGGCAATACGAAACACATCGTTCTTCCAATCTTTAGCAAGAAGGTCCATTGTTTTATCAGTTGTACAACTATTCCAAGGAAACCAGTGAATCCCGTGCGAGCTCATACCTCGAAGCTGAACAACCTCACCTTTTTCGCTGCATAGCTTTGTGCCGCAAACGGACAACTTTCCATAGGAAGCCACCGGAGTCTGTCCAGCTACTAGCTTCGCTTTCTTAGTTGGAGTTTTTGCTGGGGCAATAGCCGGAGTAGGTTTTTCACCTTTTATCTCTGCACCACTCAAAACAATGCTCTTTGCCTTCTTGAGCGGCTGGTCAGTAGCTTTGCCCACTTTAGGCTCAACAGCACTTTTAGTTTCTACCGCTTTCGAAACAGGGGGAGTGCTAGCTCCTTCTTTTACTTTGCAACTCTTCTCATTCTCCCAACCCCAACCATCGCCGTCGGGATCTGAATCTGTTCGCTGACAAATAATTCTCCCACTTGAAGGCTTAGAACTCTCGGCTGGAGTAGCCGTTTGCTTAGCACTATTTGCTGAAGCTGCGTCAGATTTACCAGAGCTAGACTCACTACCGCCTACTTTACAGCTCGCTTCATTTTCCCAGCCCCAACCATCGCCGTCTGGATCGCTGTCAGCTGACTTACATGGTGGAGCAGCTATTGCCGAGTTCGCAATGAAAGCAAATCCAAGTACTAAAGTAAGGCTCCCCAAACTAGACCGATTAGTTTTAAGCATTTAAGTCTCTCCGTCTTCTTAAAAATGAATTCAAAGAGTAGATCGGCTGTTAGTGGGAATATACTTAGCACTTTTTTCCCAAAGAAAATGCGTTAAATAGTTGAAATTGATGTCTTTTAGACTAACGAAAAAATTTCCTGAAGGCTCGCCCTATTTATCTAGGAAAGTATATGATTTTCACTAACAAGGCCCAGAGGGAGTCTCTCATCTTTCTAATAGGCAATTTTTTTCGATATTTCTTATAAGCAGGAGAGAAGCAAAACCCTCTAGAAAAACTCTATTCAAACAAGTTACTTGAGAGGCAAAAAGTGTTTCTAAGACAGGCGCCTATACTTGCTCTTATCATAGTAACCAACCACAGGACGCGACTCATCTGAATTTGTATCAGAAACCTGAGCGAAGAATTCCCTGTCGCCTCTCAAGACTCCATCATACATCGGCAAGCTCCCATCACTATCAAATGTCATCCAAGCTAGATCCTCAAGAGTAAGAACTCTATGGAAAGAAGATTCCCTTTCAGATGTAATGTCATGATCTAAGTTGAGGAAGTTTAATAAAGAACCCTCCTCGATCAGTACTATTCGATTAGCCTGAGTAGGTGCTGCTCTTTCCTTGACTACGTAGAGAAAAAAACTTCCCTGAATAGGGCCACCAGTTAGTATTTCGGATATATCAGATACTAACCTGTCAAAAAGGAAACCTCGATGTTTTACGGGAAAGCGTATTACCAAATCATCGCTCTGCTTCGCATACTTATTAATTAAATAGACTAATATAGGTCTTTTAAAAGCAGTCAACTCTTCGAGAGTTGTGATCGTCATGACCCGATATTCTATTTTTACTCTAAGATCTCCACTTGCTCTTTTCCTAGTCCGAATTCTAATCAAATGTACCGGAACTCGGTTTAGAAATCTCTTTCCTAGAAGAGTAAATACTCCCCACTGAATCGCGAAGACAGTGATAATTGCCGCCAAAAGACTACTAAAAAGAAACTCCACTATCTTCGTTAAGAAAAACAGGATCATCCCTACTACGTGAATATCAGTGATAAAATCAAAAAAACCGTTCAATGCTCTCTCCCCTTTCTGCAAAGAATCATTACAGATTAGAAAGACTAGATTAAACTTTTGCTTCCTATGAGATATAAATAGAGAGAAAAATAAAATTTCCTAAGCAAAAGTTAATATAACTTCAAGTTACAAAAGATAAATTTAAAAGATCAAAAAATTGTAATCTCCGCCTAACTAACTTGCTTCTAAAATTTTACTCTAATTCGATATAAGCAGAATTGATTTGGAAGGAGTCACAATTTGAAAGAATGGAATTAACCCTCCCCTCTAACACTCTCCCGAAATCTCCTAGCTCGGAGATATAGAAATCTCGAGATATTCCAAACAAAACAATAGTAGATAAAAATACTATTAAAATCAACTTTTCTAGAAGTTTGTCTCTAGATTTAGCTATTTCACCTAATCCCTTTTAGTTTCTAATATTCACCCATCCGGAGCAAAATCTAATCGATAGCAATTTAATAGCCGAAGCCGATGAGAGCTCGTATTTCCTTCTAGCTTTTTTTAAACCCAGGCTCTAACCTAGTTCATCCAAAGAACTCGAATTACAAATTCTTTATTACTTGGAGATTTGAGCCGAAGTTCTAAGATTGTTGATTTTTTAATTGATTTTTGTGCTCCCTCAACCTTAGACAACGACTACTTCAACCAGATACGACTTTTTCCGGATTTAAAAAATGAAAAGATCTACTACGACATCAAATATTAGAACGATCACACTAAACTCCCCTCTAGTAATTGGCCTCGCTGCGTTATTCATTTTAGCGATTGTCGCTTGGTTTTTTATTCGAAGCAAAACTGAACAAGCTCCAATTGAGCAAGTTCAAAGTGGAACCTCTGTCGCCGATAAAATACCAACGGTTAACTACAAGGCTGCTCCGCTAAAAGTAAATACAGTTGAGAACTTTAAACACTCCAACTACCTTGAGAATCTTGGCTCAAACGTAAACATGTTTGTTCAAATAGATCCTGGCAAAATTAAACCATTGGTGAACAGAATAGCTAACTTTCAAAACAAACTAATGTCTACCAAGATATGGAAAGAACAGTTGTCTCAAATAGCTGAGGCGAAGGTGAGTCAAACTGTTGAAAACTTGAAGAAGAATAAGGAAGCAGACGACTCTCTAAATGCCGTAGCCGCAAAGAAGCCCTCTTTCTCAGCCGATGCTTTGAATCAGTTTTACAATGACTATCTTGGTCAAATCTCTGAGATTCTTATTGCAACTGCTAAGAATGGTAATCAACTACCTGCCTTGCTCGTCTCTGGCCAATTTAAATCTGCGAACCTGCCAAATCAACTCCAAGCTCACTTTGCGCAGAATGTTCCTTTCACTTCAAACAAAGACTCCCTTGCTATCAGTATCAGTGCCAAGCCAGGACAAGTTTCTTCTTATAATATTAAAATTGAAGACCAAAACCGCGGCATCGGCACCAGTGGAAGCGTTGTGTTTGCAGGGAACGAGGTGAAAGCGAGTTTTCCTGAGAACTTCGACTTCTTTAGCTCGGAGAATGGCAAACTGGTTGAGAGACCAGAGTTTGTCGAATTAAAGCCTGCTTTCTTAGCAGGGGCTGTGGTTAGTTCCTGGATGAATCAAGATGAGCTTAAAGATATTCTCTTTTCGTTTCTCAAAGATGATCTCATGGCCCAGGAGAGCGACATGACTGAAGAGAGCTTAAGAGCTGAGCTCGACAAGTTAATGAAATCTCACAAATCAACCAACGGATTTTCTCTCAATGTAGCTGAGGGATTTCGCTCGCGGGATTGTGGCAAAATTGATTCGAAAAACCCCGTAGGAGAAATCGTACTTAAAGCTGGTGGTAATACTGGGGATTCCAACACTCGACTTGCAAGTTTACTTAGTGACAACACCATATTCGGTATGAGCCTTAACAAAGCTAACTTAGATATGATTGTTTCGGCAGTGAAGAATTCCTACAGCGACGAAGCAGTGTCTCAGGTAAAAGCAGATCCAAACTTCAAGTTTGCTTTTGACTTTCTTGCTAGATTTGGTGACATGATCGAAAAGTATGACCCAAATGAAACCACATTCGCCATTAGCATTCCTCAAGGGATTCCAAGTGTCGACGCAAACGTCTACCTCGATCACAAAAAAGGATTGAGTATAGATTTGTTGAGAGACTTGAACTCTGTCTTTGCTAACTTAAGTGGCAAAGGAGTAGATCAAATATCCTCAACTTTTAATGATAATTCAATGACTCTATCTGTAAACGGCCCCACTCAGCCTATTCGACTCGTTGGTAAGAAGATTGAGACTGGCAAGGTTCTCTTTACCACCAGCGAAACTTCAAGAGCTGTGACAGCTAAAAATATAGGTGCCAACACCAACTACTTCTCACCTGGTTCTTCAGTCGCTGGAGTCAAAGTCCGGGATTTAGTAGGTAGGCATGATTCAGCTTCATATCTCTCTACCAAGCCACTTATCGCTGCAGCCAAACCTTTTCTTGGCTTCTTCACCGGAGGAAAAGCTAGCCCACAAGACATTGAAGAAATCTTAACTCTACTTGAAGTAGAATTCGCTGGCTTTCATCAGATGAGTAAGCAAGGGCAGGCAGTGGTTTGCAATGACCAAGTTATGGGCGCTGTGGAGTAAATATAGAATGAAACGATTAAAGGTTTTATGTAGTTTTTTGCTAGCAGGGGTTGCTACTCTAAACTTCTTCCCTACAGAGGCTTGCTCCCAAGCCCAAGAGGAAATTTCTGCATCTATTAAGGAGAGCAAGTCTGCTGACTCAATTCAGCACAGCGAGCTTCGCCACACCAGAATGACTCGAGATGAGGATAAAAACCCTTTGAGTTTGGATGTGGCTATTACTTCTTTTGTAAAAGATGGTGTCACGGTTGATTTAGTTGGCGTGGTTCACATTGGCGAGAAGGAATACTATCAAAAGCTTAATCAAATTTTTACTGGTTACGACAAAGTGCTCTACGAGCTAGTAGCAGCTGAAGGAACTAAAGTTTCTAGTCGTAAAAATAAGGGAGGAATACACACGCCAATTTGCGATATTTTAGGACTAGAGAGTCAACTTGAATTTGTAGACTATGACGCTAAGAACTTCGTGCACGCGGATCTTTCTCCTTCTGAGCTTGGAGATGCAATGAGAGAAGGTGGTCAGTCAGTTAGTGACTTAGTTTTCTCTGGGGCCTATACAAGCTACAAGCAGCAGCTAAAGGATCCTGTTAAGACTGAAGTGATGGGCCTCAAACTGGTACTTGGTTTCTTTAGTCCAAAACGAGACAAAGTTCTAAAAACCGCCATGGCCGAACAGTTTGCAGACCTAGAGGAATCCATGCAGCAACTAGGTGGCGATATCGACAAACTTCTAATCAAACGTCGAAATACCAAGGCTCTCGAGGTGCTAAAGAAGGAACTAGGTAATCCTGGAAACAAACGAATAGCTATATTCTACGGGGCTGGACATAACTATGACTTTGCGAACAGACTAGAAGCCGAGTTTGGAATGAAATATGAAAAACAAGTCTGGTTAACGGCTTGGGACTTATAGACATTGATCTTATGCAATAAGCTACTTGGCATCTCAAACAGCAGTTTGATTTATCAAACTTGTAGTGAAAAAATTTGGAACTAATTACCCAGTCGAGTATGATGGGATTAGAAGAATAGTAGTAATTAGGATTAAAAAATGAAAAGAAGAAATTTTATCTTGTCTTGTATCGCTGGCGTTGGAAGCATTGCTCTAGCTCCCCTTAAAAGCTGGGCTTTAGAAAAAAAAGAAATTGTCGCCCTGGATGACACTACCGCTAAAGCTTTGGGTTACGCTCATGATGCTACAAAGGTAGATATCGTTAAATTCCCTAAGAGAGCAGGCGAAGCTGGAAAAACTCAGTTTTGCAACAACTGCTCATTCGCTCAAGGAGAGCCTCAAGTCATAGAAGGCAAAGAGGGCAAGTGGATGGGATGTACTCTCTTTCCAAACAAAGTTGTAGCTGAAAAAGGTTGGTGCAACACCTGGACTGCCAAACCGGCTAAGTAGAAGCCATCCCAGAGTTAGGGGTTTGTGCAAGAAAGAACTGCCCAGAAGCGGATAGTTCCAGCTTCTCTAGAGAAGCTGGAACAAATAACGCCTCTCCAGGGGTCATTTGTTTTTTTTGCCGAGCAGTCGCAACTGAAACCTCTCCTTCGCCTTGCAAACAAAATAGTATTGCTGGGCCAACATTTTCTAAAACGCTGCTAAATTTTTCCGTGGAGTTGAATTCTCTAATTGAGAACTCTTTAGCTCCGGTCTCATAAATGCGCTCTGCACCATTGACACTAACACCAGCTCTGGGAGTATCAGTAAATCCATAGTCCACCATATCCAATAAAGTTGGGATATCTTTAAACTTTGGAGTTAGGCCTGCTCGAATCGTGTTGTCACAGTTTGCCATACACTCTACCAGGTCGCCCGATAAATAAGCATGAGGAACGCCAGGAACGGAAGCAATAGCTTCGCCGGGTTTCAACTCTAAGAGATTGAGTAGGTAAAACGACAGAAGACCAACATCCCCGTCAGGATAAGTGGCTGAAAGGGATTGAATCCACTTCTCTTCTGGAGATTGAGCCCCAGACTGCTCGAGTCTTTGGTAAACTCCTAGACAAACGTCGCGAATATGGGAGTCTGACAGAGTTAAAACACTACGATATATCTTCTCAGTAAGCTTAGAGAAGTCAGAAACTGAAAGTGTATCAAAGGAATCCAGAGCAATCTTTGCCTCTAATACTTTTAACAACTCCGGACAAGACTCCAGAGACGCAGCCAGCTTATCCCTAGGGCGAAACCCATAGAGCATCTCGACTTTAGTTTGAGCTAAGCAAATCTCTGGTTTGTGATTAGTGTCCGGATAGTGCTCCGGATCTCGACGGTGCAGCTCAGCCGCCAACGGCAAATCCGGATGAACTTGAATGGACAAAGGCTTAGCAACGGATAGAATTTTGAATAGAAAAGGCAAGGTGCCGCTATATTCTAGAGCTATCTTATCGCCTAAAAGTTCTTTTGGGTTTTGTTGTATTAGCTGGGCTAAACTATGCTGGCTGCCATCTGGCAACTTTACTTCAGAGCTAGAGCTAGGATGGGCCCCAAACCAAAGCTCCGCATAAGGCTCTTCTTTAAGCTTACTATTGGTAGAGCTTAGCTTCGCTACTAGTGATTCAGAGGCAAGTTTGCCCCAATGATAGTTTTTAATAGTTGGGGCTAGAAAAAGCGGAAAGCGCAAAAGGTCTCGATTTATCATAGTAAACTTGTCGGACCACTTATTCTTATGCTTGAGCCTACTTACCTAATACTGTGAGGGCTTTTCTCAACACGCCTTGAGCTTCACTAAAATCAGGATCAAGCACTAAAGCCCTGCGAACCGCACTCTCCGCAGCTTCAGGACGACCAGCTTTTAAGTAATCTCTAGCCAACCAAGTAAGTAAATCCTTACTCGAAGGACAGCGTTTCGTAAGCCCCTCGTAACTAGCAATACGACTAGCTAAGGAAGTTGAGAGAAGGGTATCTTGCGCTGACTGATCAACCCCAGGACAAGCGGCAGCTATGCGATCAAGTGGAGAGTTTTTATCTACAGAGGTAATAGTAGGATTTGCCTGAGCCGCCGCTAAAGATTTTTCTACTTCTGCAGAAGTGTTTACCGGATCAGAAACCTTAGCCACAACTTTGGAATTCCTAGCAATCGTTTGTTCGGCGACTGATTGATCAGATGTAACACTTAAGGGAGTGCTAAAAGTCTCAGGGATTGCACCAGAGTTCCTAATTGCAGCTCTATTTGCCCCAGCCGTTGAGCCAGCCCAAGCAGGCTTGCCTCCTGAGAATACTCCTCGATTACCAAGTTCTGCTTGTTCAGCCAAAGTTGGTGATTTAAAGCGGCACGCCGAGAAAAGAACAACAACGAGTAAACATAAAAGGACTCTTAGATATTTAGACATAGGGCAATCCGCAAGTTTATTAACGTGAACTTTACTAGGATAACTCTAAACCAGTTTAAGTTTAGACTCAATATGCTTTTGTATTTGGCAGTGTTAATTCTTGTCCAAAAAGAATGAAGCCGATTCATCGAATCGCTGCCCAAGGTCAAACTAGAGGCAGCCCCTTAGGACTCCTCTGCAGCTTTTCGCTTACCGGCATGCTCGTAATAGCCATAATAGTCATAGGATTGATAGCTCTTTGAAGTATCAAAGCTACCATTAACCACAGCGCCAATGATCTTCTCTTTCCCAACTAACTTAAGCGCGTCTTGAACCAGACGCTTATCCGTCTTCCATGCTCGGAGGACTAAAAGAGTGCCATCAGTAACACTACTGATGGTTATTGGCTCAGGGCAAAGTAGCACTGGCGGACAATCTAGCACGATGTAGTGATAGTAATTTCTCAGCTCTTCTAAATAAGCAACAAACTCTGAGCTCTCAACATGAATTGTTGGGTCCGCAAGAGGACTTCCGGCCGTTAAAACATCTAGTCCAGGCGAGACCGCCTGAATCGCCTCACCAATACTCAACTTACCATTAAGCACTTCACTAAAGCCTGGATCTTCCCGCAAATCAAAGTATCGATGAACACTAGCTTTTCGCATATCACAGTCGATTAGAAGTGCGCGTTTACTCTCATCACGGCCAAGGGCGCGAGCCAAGTTCACAGCAACAACTGTTTTACCTTCTTGAGGTATGGCACTTCCTATTGAAATTACCTGGAGACGCTTAGATCCAGTTCTATTTTTACGATCTAGCTGAGCACGAAGGATCCGAAAACGCTCTGCTGCTGGATGATTGGTTATAGCTCCATCGGCAATGAAAATCTGACCTTGATTTAGCGCACGCATACCTTTCCCATCGGGATCAATATTTCTAGCTTTACCAGTCTTAATTCCAAGCGATCTGATAGGTAAGTTATCATTACTATCAAGCTTTTCTGTCAGCTCTATGACTGCCATATTCCTACTCCAACTTTTTACTACTTCAGCTCTCAAAAATTACTTACTACTAGGCGATTTAGGTTAGTGTTAGACCGCCAAGCCGATACAACAAAGGCCCATGAAAATGGATCAGTTGCGGAGGTAAATAATACACTAAATTTATCATTTAATCAAGCCCTGCACGACTGAGCTGGTTCTTATACGATTTTTGAAACTAAATGTATAATATTTATAGTGTATTAAGCCCAACGACCTAAATGGCCTAAATCTAGACGATTTTCCAGTTTCTAGAACCATGAAAAATAATTCAATTTAACGATATTTTTTACATCAAAAGACTGGTGTTATTTCATAATTCTGCTAGATACAGGCGCTTTTTTAAATATGGGCATAAATAGCAGTGAGAGAAACAGTCACTGTTAAATCGAATTTAGCAAGTTGATTGGAAGCTCTAGGCTACTTTTCAACTGGCTAGGCTCGGATATAATCGGTTCTAGTTGATGTATTCAACTCCACAAGTAAAAAAGGATACTTAAACATGTCATTAATAATTTGCCTGATAATAAGCTTTCTGGCTCTCGTTGTTATACCACGAAGAATGCCAGCATCCTCCGGGTGAAATTTCTGGCGGGACTGTGTCACTAAGACCGCCCGCCCGTTGTTTTTAATAAGGTTTTTCCCCGAGCTTTAGCCAATATCAAACTTATTTAATAAACAACTCGCCTACCGGCACAATTACTTGACATGCCAAACAATTACTTATAGTTCCAAGCCACTGATTGGCTAGTCTACTTAGGACCAGCTTTTTGTTTTGATACTCAATCATAGAACTATAGGTAATCATGAAGCGTCGAATAACCCTCCTTGCCATTCTAATTCTCATCTGTACCAACTACTCGGTAGCTGAGGACAAAACCCAACGCAACATCAATGCTCTCGATGAACTTACAATCACCACTGACAAAGCCACACTCAAGGAAATTCCAGGCTCTGCTTATTATCTAAATGAAGAATCGCTTGCGGCTAAAAACAACACAGCTGGAGACATCAATAGAATTCTCCGAGACGTGCCGGGCGTCAATCTGCAGGAAGAAGAAGGGTATGGCCTTCGGCCCAATATTGGCCTGCGAGGAACGCCAAGTGAGAGAAGTGCTAATATAACTTTAATGGAAGATGGTATACTGGTTGCCCCAGCTCCCTACGCTGCTCCTTCGGCTTACTATTTTCCGACTGCTGGACGTATGAAAGGAGTTGAGGTTCTAAAAGGAGCTGGTCAAATAAAGTATGGTCCCTACACTACAGGGGGTTCGATAAACCTTCTTTCAACACCAATTCCAAAAAAAGATAATTTCGATACCACCCTTGCAGTTGGCAACGATAGCACCAAAAAAATCTACACCACGTTTGGAAAGAGCTTTG
This sequence comes from uncultured bacterium, assembly GCA_938003565.1. Taxonomy (GTDB): domain Bacteria; phylum Bdellovibrionota_C; class UBA2361; order SZUA-149; family CALKYB01; genus CALKYB01. The sequence continues at coordinate 2,476 of CALKYB010000249.1, read as the reverse complement.
AGCAAGGCGGCTTCATGCTTGAAACTTGGCAGTTTGAAACTGACGGTTTCAAGGAACTTCCAGGCGGAGAGAATACAGGATTTGATTTAGAAGACTACTCTGCAAAGTTTCGAATCAATACTCCTTCAGACGAAACGGACGTTAGACAGGCTCTTGAGCTGAAGCTACAGTCCTCTGACCAGTCTTCTAATGATACTTACTTAGGAATTAGCCAAGAAGACTTCAATGAAAATCCCTTCCAGCGCTACGCTGCAAGTCAGCTAGACAATATCAATGTAGAACATAGCCAGGTTTATTTGACTCACAAATTGGAAACTTCCAAACAAGTCAGCCTAACAAACACGCTCTACTACAACGAAACAAAAAGAGACTGGTACAAACTTCAAAGCGTAAGAGGAGCTAGTTTGGCTGGTGTCTTTAGAAATCCATCTGCTAATGACCTCAACCTAGGGATCCTAAAAGGATTAGCAAGTGAGGATGACGCTCTTACTCTTAGAAGTAATGCGCGAGAGTATGAATCAAAGGGTTGGCAATCAGTTGGTGTAGCTCGCTTGAATCATACTATTTTGGATAAAGAGCTCGAGCATGAAATTGAAATAGGGCTTCGATACCATAAAGATGAGGAAGACCGCTTTCAATTTGAAGATAAATACCGGATGGACAATGGTAAATTAGTTCTAACTTCCAAAGGCTCTCCTGGGAGCCAGGCTAACCGCATTGGTTCAGCCGAAGCTTGGGCTTTATCTGTTCAGGATAAAATTAGCGCCGATCGCCTCACCCTAACTCCAGGATTTCGCTTTGAGACAATTGACTACAATCGAGCAGATTTTGGTAAAAACGATGCCGAGAGAAACGGTCTCTCCCTCGCAGAGAATGACACCAGCATTAACTCTTTTGTTCCAGGCTTAGGCTTAAGTTATGAGTTTCATACTTTACTAACTGGATTTGCTGGCATCCACAAAGGCTTTAGCCCTCCAGGCCCACAGTCTAAGGACGGAGTTAAAGAGGAAGAAAGCGTTAACTTTGAGATCGGTGCGCGCTCAGAACTAGACTCTTTCGCTACCCAGCTAGTTTTGTTTTTCAATGACTACGACAACCTGCTTGGTGAAGATACTTTATCAGGTGGCGGAGAAGGAACTGGAGACTTGTTTAATGCAGGCTCGGTTAAGATCTATGGACTTGAATTTGAAGTGGCATATGATCTCTCAAATGAGCTCAATTACGAAACTGTTTCTCTACCCGCAAGGCTTGCCTATACTTATACCAATGCGGAATTTGACAGTAGCTTTGATAGTGATTTTTTTGGACTTGTTAGCTCAGGAGATAAACTTCCCTATGTGCCTGAGCACCAACTTAGCCTTAGCCTCGGGGTAGAGCAGGAAAATTGGCTTCTCAGAGCTGATGCTAGCTTTATGGACTCAATGACCACTGCAGCTGGCGAAGCTGGGCTTGCAAGCAGCGACAAGACTGACAGCTACTTTGTTACAGACCTAACTGGAGAGTTCGAAATTAGGGAAAACACGAGGCTTTTTGCTACCATTGAAAACTTAAGCGATGAAGAGTATGTAGTAGCTCGTCGTCCAGCAGGCGCAAGACCGGGTCGGCCAATTACATTTATATCGGGAGTAAAGTTCGACTTTTAAGTCGGACTTGCTCTCATGCGTTACTTATTTTTAGACACTTTAATTTAGACTGTATTGTCAATGAATCCCAGCGAGCTAATTCTTAAAGGTGGTCCTGTAATCTATCTTCTACTGAGCCTCTCAGTACTGGCTCTGGCTATTGTCATACTTAAGTTTATTCAATTCAGAAAGATTGCTTGGGGACAATATCAACAAATCTCCCCCTTAATAAAAAACATTAGCAGCTCTACAATCGACTCCTCTATTGAACAGCTAGCTAGTTTCTCATCCCCTGTAGCTCGCGTAATCGAAGCAGCCTTGAGAGGAAAAGCAGAACAAAACTTGAGCGAAGATCACCTTCAAGCTGAAATGACTAGGGTCGGCTCAGCAGAGTTAAGAGAGTTGGATAGCTTTTTAAGACCACTTGGAGCAATTGCCCATTTAGCACCACTACTTGGTCTACTAGGAACAGTACTTGGAATGATCAACGCTTTTAGAGATTTAGAAGGCTCTAAGGTTGCTGCTAACCCAGCTTTGCTAGCAGGGGGAATTTGGGAAGCGCTGCTTACCACTGCCCTTGGACTAATTGTAGCAATCCCCACAATGGCTTTTTACTATTATTTTGAAGGCAAGATTGACGACACTAAGGCCTCAATGCGTGACGCTTCTACTCGAATCTTACTGCGTTTTAAAAATTGGACAGAACCAAGCTAGTCTAGCAAAAAGTCTTCATGAACTTTGAGTCACGAAAAAGAATACCTCTCCAACTGGACTTAGCTCCACTTATTGATGTGGTATTTTTGTTGTTGATTTTTTTCATGCTAACAAGCTCAATGAACACTCCAGAAGCTGTT
>CALKYB010000248.1 GCA_938003565.1 uncultured bacterium | reverse complement strand
ATATGAGGGGATGGTTAATGCTTGCAATGATAAACCTAAAGATGCCGCTACTATGTTAATGGTTGAGAAAATTGAAGAGATAGTTAAACTTCAAATAGAGGCTATTAAGAATATTAAGATAGATAAAGTAACGGTATGGGATGGTGGCAATGCGCAGGATGGTAAGAACTCCACAGCAAACTTTATGAGTGGCCTGGTTAAATCCCTTCCTCCTCTGCACGAAGTTGCTGGTATGGCGGGTGTAGAACTTCCGGACTATTTGGGTGATACGATTGCCGCGGACGCGTCTAAACGCCCTGACGCTGGAAGCGCTAAGGTTACAACCAAAACTAACTAAGCCCTAAGCCGCTTAGAGTAGTTCAGCCCCTTGAGAGCTAAAAAGTATTGTTCTCAATACTTTTTAGCTTGATTGGGAAGTTCTTTTGCAGTTTAAAAGAGAAATGGCGACATTCAATCTATCCGACTATTCTGCTAATTCAGTTTACCACCTAATGACCCAGACAGTGGTCCCTCGGCCAATAGCCTGGATACTTACCGGCAATAGTGGAGCTGAGGATAGCTACAATCTTGCTCCGTTTTCCTACTTTACAGCTTTAGCGAGTGATCCGCCTCTCATTGTGATTTCTATTGGAAAGAAAAGCGAGTCCACTCTCAAGGATACAAGAAAAAACATCCTCGATAACAAGGATTTTGTAATTCATATTGCTTCAAGAGGTTCTGCTGAAAATATGACTAAAACAGCAGCCAGTTTGGACTATGGATCTAGCGAGCTTGAGCATATTGAGGAAGAGCTTAAAGACTTTCCTGGCAGTCCACTGCCTCGGCTAGGATCATGTAAGGTGGCAATGCATTGCGAATACTATGACTGTCATAGCATTGGACCAAATGACCAAGCGGTTATTTATGGTCAAATTAGGACCATTTTTGTTGATGACTCTATAGTTGAAATTAGCGATAAGAGAGTAGTGGTTGATGCTAAGGGTTTAGATCCTCTAGCGAGACTCGGTGGTAGTCAATACAGTTTGTTTGGCGATATTAAGGAAGTAAAAAGACCAGGGTGAATTGATGAGTTCTTATGATGTAGCGACGGTCCTTTTGTGTCTAGTCGCGATTTTCTCTTACATTAATGAAAAGTATGTGAAATTGCCCACGGCGATTGGGCTAATGTCAATTTCTCTTTGCCTTTCTATGGGCTTGATTGCTCTAAATTTTCTTGGTTTGCCATTTGATGACAAGGTTGCGGCATTTATAGGTCAAATTGATTTTTATGAAGCTTTAATGGGTTGTATGTTGAGTTTTCTGCTTTTTGCGGGAGCGCTGCATGTAGATATTAATGATCTGAAGGAGCAAGCTTGGCCAGTTTTAACTTTTGCAACTTTTGGATTGCTCTGCTCAATTGGCCTCATCGGAGCTACGAGTTACTTCCTCTTCAATGCTGTCGGAATTGAAATTAGCATTTGGTTTTGTTTGCTTTTTGGTTCGCTGATATCACCTACTGATCCAATTGCTGTTCTCGCCTTGATGAAGGGCTCTGATGCTCCTGAATCGCTACGTGTGAAAATTGCTGGTGAGTCGCTCTTTAATGATGGAGTTGGAGTAGTCGCTTTTTTGGTGTTGCTTGGAGTTGCAACAGGAACTAAGGAGCCTAATCTTTCAAATATTGGCGGCCTCTTTTTTCAAGAGGCAGGTGGTGGAATAGTTTTAGGTATGATTTTAGGCTACCTTTGCTATTGGTTGTTAAAGAATATTGATAACTATGTAGTAGAAGTACTGATCTCCCTTGCAATTGTGATGGGTGGGTATCAGTTAGCGCAGCTTTTTCATATTTCTGGCCCGATTGCAATGGTAGTAGCTGGTTTGATGGTCGGAAACCAGGGTCGAACACTGGCTATGTCCGACGTAACTCGTGATCACGTAGATAAATTTTGGCTACTAATTGATGAAATTTTAAACGCTGTTCTCTTTGTACTAATAGGTCTTGAGCTGCTTATCATTTCCTTTAGCCCCAAACAGTTTGTTTTAGGGCTAATTTTAATTCCACTAGTTCTTGCAATTCGTCTTTTTAGTCTCAGCATACCAGTGGCTATAATGAAAAAGTTTAGAAACTTCAGCCCCAACATTGTTAAAATAATGACCTGGGGTGGCCTCCGGGGTGGAATATCGGTTGCTCTGGTTCTTTCACTTCCTGTTGGACCGGAAAGAGAGATACTTTTAGTAGTTACCTATATGGTTGTTGTTTTTTCTATAATCGTGCAAGGCTTAACGTTTCCGAAGTTTTTGAAAAAGTTTCCACCTAGGTAAATAGTAAAATCATCGATTAGAAAAATGCGCTTATTTTAGTCTGTAGGGTAACTTTTGCTTGAGAGGTAGTTCTTCCATTTGGCATCGAAGTTGGTAAGACCTGTGGAAATTGACGAATTACCATAGTCATTCTATGCTCTTAGCTGTAGATCTGAATATTTCCTCGTGTGAAAAGGTCTATATTGGTGGTTTCGGTAGTTAAGATGACTGGTTTTACTACGACCAACACCCAAATAACTCATCTGGAGGCTCTCATGAATATTAAGTTTCAAATCTTTCTTTGTATTTTACTTATTTCACCTTTAACTGCGGAAGCTCAAAAGCGAATTCGGTGCGAATCTGATGGGGGAAAATATAACCACTGCAATGTCAGACTTGTTAGGGGTGATAATGTTCAAGTCAGTCAAAAGCATAGTAAGGCTGCATGTCGCCGAGGCGATTCCTGGGATTTAGACCGTAGCGGTATATGGGTTGATAAAGGTTGTCGAGCTGACTTCCTTATTAGCAGAGATTATCGTAGGGACTCCTATCATAACAGTAATTATAGTAATGATCGTTACATAGAGCGGCGTCGTCGAGATAACTATTATGGTGGTTATAGTGATTCTCGAGGTAGAGACAATTATTATAACTATCACCAAGAAGATGATTATCGTAAGGAGCGAAGGCGACTTGAGAATGAAAGGAAGAAGCTAGAAGCTGAAAGAAGAGCTTTTGAGAGAGAGAAAAGAAATCAGCAAGGTTTTGGAAGTTGTCCTGCTGGTGCGCGCATTGGTCGATGCAGTAAGTCTGAGAGGGCACGAGGTTGTAAGGATTGGAAAGCGGCTGATAAAACCCCTTGTAAGTCGGGTGGATAGAGTTTTAGGTAAAAAGAAGTGGATCTTCAGTTGATTGCTCTAAAGATAGAGGCGAAATTTCTTGAGTACCAATTGAAATATCCTTTGCAGCAGATAGAATATTGTCTTCTGAAATGGTAAGTGCTTTGGCGATCGGATCTTATGGGCTTGTTCGTGAACACTTTCTTGGGAATTGTGGTTTTGAGAGTCGCTATTTCTTAGTGTTGAGGAGCTGAGTTTTTCTGAATCGAGCTTTTTGTCAGAGAGACCTCTAGTCTGTCGATTTCACCATGGCGTGATCCCAGCCTGGGAGTTTACCCAATGCGCGTTTGAGTCTGTATCGATAAGTTTTGCCATAAAACCTCTTTAATTTCCCTGAAAAAGCTCTATTCATTCGAAAAACACTTTAAATCAGCTGTTTATATATATTTAAAGATCATAAATTCTGCTGGACTGGCTATACTTGTGTCTGAATTTTAAGCTTGAGCATAAAAAGCCTAGGCAAGGAAAGAGTTCTGTTGCAGGTGGAAGACTGGACTAGTTAAGCAAGAATTCTAGAACTCGGCTGTGCATTCGGAGGTAGTGTAGGCATCAGCTTCGGGAAGCAAGCCATCCATGACTGCGAATCCAGAATTTGACTCATAATATCGATAGGTTGGAACTTTACCATTTTTTTCTATCTTAGTAGAACAAAGGCGTAGGCTGATTGCATGTACTGCTCGACCTGAGGCCCACTGTCTTTCGTAGCCTCCAATATAGCCACCGATATGATCCGGTAGGTCCGGCATTCCGGGTAAGCTAGTCATTTGAGCGCGACCTATGTATTGAACTACAGATGCAGTTTGCTCGTGGCCACTATCGTTGATTACGGAAAAAGCTGCTGCTTTAGAATTGTGCCCGTAGCTAATAAGTTCGGTTAAGTACGCTTTCTCGCGGTATTCAGTAAATTGTGGAATAGCAATTGACGCTAATAAAGCCACTATGGAAACTGTAACTAGCAATTCAATGAGGGTAAACCCGTTCTCATTTTTCATTATAGTGCCCACCCGAGTAAAAAACCATATTCAATAATTTAATATCGTTGTGATACGTTTTTGTTACATATTCACAACGCTGATAGTATACTGTCGGCAGAGATAGGCTAAAGCTTGAGTGAATTTCGGTAAATACTCACTCAAGAGCCTAAAATCATAAGTCCAGGGCCTTCTATTACCCAAGTTATTTCAATATCAACATCAAGGGTGGATTTTTAAAACTTTTAAATATCCAGTAAGCGCAACAGGAGAGGATTGCTCCTCCGAGAATAATTACTCCAGTTTGGCCAAGGGTGCTGGCAATATACCAAACTATTTTCTTTAGAAACGAACGGCGACCGGAAGAAGCCTCCATAGCCTCTTCTGCCCCTGCATCAGCTATCATATAGGCGCCGGAGATAAACAGACTAATTATTGCTGTAGTTCCAAGAGGTTTGAGGATAGCACTAAACGGGCTAAGTTGTTTCTCTTGTAGGGTCAAAGTTTCTAAGTTTTTTGCAAGAGATTCTACAACTCCACGGGCCATGGCAGAATCTTTGCAGCTTACGCTTAGCATGCTCTTGTCTTTACCTTGGTGGTGTATATAGACCATGTCATTGCTAAGATTTGCAGATACTTTTTTTATAGAAGCAAATGGTACTTGTTTGAGAGTAGACAAAACACCCTCAATAGCGTCTTTATCTTTATTGTCTTTCAGTGTGGATATTACCGAGTCCATCTCTTCGGATTTGGTCGAGCCAACAAAAATATTTCCTGCGTCTATCGTTATGATTTTATCGAATAAATCTTCGCGATTATCAATGACTTCCATGATGTTCTCCATATATAGCGTGCAATCGTCTTTGAGATTGATTAAAGGTCTTTCAATTCATATTTTGAGGACCCGGTAAACTTTGTAGGGAACTCGACATCTCAGCCAAAAAACTTAATGATTTTTTTCAACATATAATTGTTTGTCCTTTGACAAGGTAGGATTAGCGATTTGAGGTTAGGGCCTAGGTAGGAGAGTTTTAATGGGAGGCAAGATTTTGAGTTAGTCTTTGTTCTGAATTTTAGAAAAATCTGAATTTCTTGGATGTGTGACTTCAAGTTCTTTTCAGAATTTGCGATTTTACAATAAATTTATATACTGTCCTTTACTATCCGACGGTCTTCAACGTGGTGATACGTCTCTTCTGGTCTTTTACAAGTCAATTGAATAGAGTTTACATCTTACTTTTTGATTGAGAAAGGTATCTCATTTTTTCAATCAAAGGGTATTGATGTGTCAATGGTTTTAAGAGATTTTTAATCTCCTTCAGTAGGAAATGAAACGGTGCTACTGCTATTTATCTTGGAATGACTAGTTGGGATCTAAGTGCAATCAGTTTGTTTTTAGATCCTAGTTAGTCACAACCCAGAGGAAAAACACAGTGAAGCATACAGCCAATCCAAATATCGCTTTTATTATTTTTGGCGCTCAAGCCATAGAAACATGGAATGCTGGCCGACGAAGCCTCGGCGATGAAGCGTTATACGTACCATGCGATACGGTCTCTAGAGCTTGTGAGAGTCTAGGGTGGCAGACAGAGAAGAATGGTCACGAAACTCTTATATCGCCCCCCGGCAGTGAGAGTATTTTCTATTACTATGACAGGGGGATTAAAATTAGTCCTTCATTTACACTCGTTGCACCAGATCGTATCAAAAGAACTCTATCAGTCTCCCCCCATAAGAGTTCGGGTGAGATGAGTGATGAGATGGTGGAGCCGCTGTTAGCGCAGATGTTGGCAGCAGTGGACATAGAAAATGAGCAGACTGCTGAATTGGACAAACGGCTAATCGCCCTACCGCTGCCGGTAGAGTGGTTAAGGCTAGATTCGTATTCCGGCTGTGGAAAACTTTTTGTCCCGTTTTCGACAGAGGAAGAGGGTCTGAAGATGTGGAGAGAGTATATAGAAGGAGACCTTCATAAGTTCTCGGAAAGCATTTTTGAAGGAGAAGGGGATGTTTCGTTTACCGGAAACTCTTTGTTAAATTCTGAAGAGGACGCGAAAGTAACCTAGAGCCGAACTTAGTTTTTATATAGACGCATCATTTATCCTTACTTTTAATATGTTGGTCAAAGCTTTCGGGTCGAACAATTCTTTAGGAATAGGCACTATGACCTTTATAGTATTATTGGGCTCCTTTAGTTAAAATAGTTGACTTATATTTCTCAGTTTCGATTTCGTTCGGGAAAAGGTGGAGAAGTGTCCGACTGCCTAGTGATATCTCTGCAAGCTTAAGTGGTTACATTCGGCGTGTAGTCGCTTAACTGTAGTGGGGGACCGCACCCTCACTATGGCAAAGAGGTTGAACATTCGTTATGAGCTTCTAAAGTCAATATTTTTAGTCAGGTGTTCACTTAATTCTGACAATTAGCTAATTTTTTTTGTGTAAACCTAAAGAAAATCTCAAAAATTATGTAACTTTTCTTCTGTCTTATCGAATTGAAGTATGCGACCCGCTTTTTATCGAGTTGAAAGGCTTGGAAAGATGTCGAATTTACTTAAATTTTAAACTATCAGGGGAAATATGAATATATTTAGTAGAAGAGAAAACAGTATATTAGTGAATTGTTCTAGAACCATTACCTTACTAACAGCCGCGGTAGTTTTTTCTGCCTGTGGGGGATCCGGGGGCTCTGGCACTGACTTTTTTGTGAGAATTGAAAATATCGGAGCTGACGCAATTCCTACCTCAACTGGGAACAATGTACCGGCAGTTTTTGCTCCAGGGGGTGCCTCCGTGAATCTTCCTGGAGTTAATGCACTTTTCATTCCTGGGCAAGCAGCAAGTGCCGGTTTAGAGATCATGGCAGAAGATGGTGGTGGAACTTTGCTTGCTGATGAGGCATCTGGGGTAGAAGGAGTTAGAGAGGTAACTAGCTTCGCTATTCCAGATGGAGCTGATGAAGGAGGTCCTTTAACACCTGGGAATGCTTATAGCTTTACTGTCAATGCTGAAGCAGGTGAATACCTAAATCTCGCTACAATGTTTGTTCAAAGCAATGATCTCTTTGTTTCCCCAATTGATCCTAGTGGAATAGCTCTGTTTGATGAAGAAGGAAATGCGCGATCTGGAGATGTTACTTCGGAGATGGCTTTGTGGGATGCCGGAACTGAGGTGAATCAAGAGCCCGGAGTTGGTTCCGATCAGGCTCCGAGACAAGCCGGCCCTAATACCGGAGCAGAGGAAAATGGAGTTGTGAGGTTGCTAGATGGCTCTGACTTTCCTTTGCCATCACTGGAAAGTTACGTTCGAATTACTATAGAACCGTTACTGTAGTTTAAGTTTCTACAGCTTATCATGAGCCTGAACAGCTTCGTTTGTTCAGGCTTTTTTGCTTAATATTCTAACGCATCCGCAAATTTGTGCTTTTAAGCGTACAAGAAAAGCTAGTTGAGCTTGGTAAATTAGCTTTATTTAGTATTTTCTAGCCAAGTCCTGCGAACTTGTAGCATGTTGGAGGCGCATTATATCTGTCTAATGGCAGTGTTAATACCCATCTAATTGAGATTTTATTTAAGCCGAAATTCATAGTGGGATGGGTATGCCTATATAAAAGATTACTGAGGCCTTTAGCGAAAGTTTAGATAACAGTAGTCTAGTACTATTCTTACTGCGAGTGCCAAAACCCCAGCCATAACATCATCTAACACAATTCCTTTGGCGCCTGGTAAAGTCTCAAGTTTGCCAACTGGTCCAACTTTAGTGATGTCAAAAAATCTAAACAACAAGAAGCTGCTGATGAGCCCATAGGCATTCAATGGCGCACCAATCAGAGCTATACTCATACCAGCCCATTCATCGATAACAATTTCTTTTGGATCTTTGTTGTCTTCAAATAGTTTCAATTTGAGCGCCAAGTTAGTAGAGTAGAGAGCTACTAAAGTTACTAAAACAGCAACTACAATTTCGATTGATATAAATAGGAAATCTTTGAATAAGAAGAAGAAACTAGAGTGCAAAGCAAGATAAAACAAAGAGCCGCATGTTCCCGGAGCTCGCGGTGCCAAGCCACTAAAGACTCCAGTTGAAACTATTTTGGTCAACATAGGCTTAGCTGCTGATTCTTTAAGGTCCGCCATTTATTCGTATAATTAGATTTGTGGTTAAGTTTCGGTTTAGGGCTAATAGTAGAGTTGAACAATAGTGCATTGAATTCGATGCTAGAAGAAGAAAAATAAATTTAGCTTAGTTAGATTACTTTTTACTCGAAGTAGTGCATTGCGGTTATTGAAAGTGTTCCTATCTATTCCTTATCATTATAGGTTATTTAGAAACCCAATAGTAGCAGCGCATTAGTGAGAAATGGATTTATGGCCAGAATTAGCTGTTTTTTGAATTTGCGCTATAGAGTAGTCTAGGATGACTGGGGAGAGAAGAGTCTCTCTACAGATAGTTGAATCACGTAGATAGTTTGCACCAATGGTTTTGGCCTAAGATTTTAATGCTTCTTAAAGTTAGAAATTTATCCTGCTCCCTTAGTTCCAATAAGATCCTCTCGCAGGTTTCTTTTTCCATTGATGAGGGAGAGCTCGTTTCTTTGGTGGGCGCTAACGGAGCGGGGAAGAGTACTTTGATTCGTTGTATTCTCGGAATCATACCTTTTGCTGGAAAGATTAGTTTTTGGCCAGATGATTCGGGACCCATTAGTATCTCTGACTGCTCTCGGGCGGATTTGTCTCAGTTTATTTCCTGGGTTCCACAAACAGTTGAAAGAGTCCCACATTTTAGTGTTTGGGATTTCGTTTCGATGGGAAGGTATGGGCAAGGAAAGACTAGCTGGAGGGATCCGGCCAAAGAAAAAGAGCTCGTGAGTATGGCACTAGAGATTACTGGGACAATGTCTCTAAAGAAGAGATTTGTTGATTCTCTTTCCAGTGGGGAAATAAGATTGGTTATGCTTGCTGCTGCGCTCGCGCAAGATACTAAAATGATTTTACTTGATGAGCCTGGGTCTCACCTAGATCCTGGGAATGAGGTTGCATTATATGAAGTTATTCGAGGTGTGAATGATGAGCTTGGAAAGGCAATGTTGATGGTGGGCCATGATATTAATAAGGCAGCAAGTTACAGCGATCAGGTGGTGGCGTTGCGGGATGGAGAGATTTGCTTTAGTGGAGCACCTGATAGTTTTATATCCAAGGATGTTTTAAGTCGAATTTACGGAACAGAGTTTGCAATCGTTCTAGACGATAGTCTAGATTTGCCAATAGCGGTGTCGCAATGATTAACGTTTGGGCTCTTGTATTACTATCTTTTTCTGTTTTAGTTATTTCTCCCTTTGTCGGTTACCAACTGCCTGGAGTGGAGTCTGAGCAGGTGATTTTTCAAAATCTGTCTTTGCACATGTTTTGGGATATTAGATTGCCAAGAGTAATTTTTTGTTTTTTGGTTGGGGCTGGCTTGGGTTTGGCTGGTCTGACTTATCAAGCTTTGTTTGGCAATTCTTTAGCTAGTCCTTTTACGTTGGGAATTTCAGCAGCTTCATCTCTTGGTGCGGTGATAATGTTGAATCAAAGTGAGTCAAATGACCTGTCTTTTGTAGGAGCAAGTTTGATGGGTGGTTTAACCGGGGGAATGTTAGCAGCGTTGTTTGTTTACTACATCGCGATGCGAAATTCTTCTCTTTGGTTGATCATTTCTGGAATTGCTCTCTCGTTGATTTGCTACAGTTTTTTCTTTTTGTTCCAGTATATTGGAGTTTTAGAGGGATCTTTCGCAAGTTTTCGCTGGTTAATTGGTGGTTTTGAGCAAATTGACTATTCATCGATTAAGCTATTGCTGCCATTCTTTGCGCTTGGGGTAGCCTATATACTGCTGAAGAGTCGAGAGCTCGATCTGTTTTCCTGCGGAGAAGAGTTGGCATACAGTCGTGGCCTCAATGTGGATGGGTTGCGTAAAACGCTATTCTTTACAGTGTCTTTGCTAACTGGGGCGAGTGTTGCCTTTTCTGGACCAATTGGCTTTGTAGGGGTAATTATTCCAAATGTGGCGAGAAGCCTGACTCGGGCGTCTCATAGAGTGCTTGGGCCACTTGTATTGTTACTTTCGGGATCCTTTTTAGTTTTTTGTGACAGTGTTGCAAGAATGATTCCAACTACTTTGGAGGTTCCAGTTGGAATTATTACGACTTTCTTAGGTTCGATATTCTTAATTAGAATGTGTTTAAAGGGCCACTCTAGTTTGTAGGTTAGACCGTTTGGTGGAAGTTGATGAAGTTTGGGGAGTGTTTAAACCTTTTTTTGAGTTCCTCTAATTTATAACATTTAGTCCAAGGTGATCGCAGTGATTGGATATGTTAGTGCTGTGACCCATCGCTGCATCGGAGATAGATTGGAACTGCCAGAACACGTCATCATTTTCATCAAATCGGTAAAAGACGGTGTACGTTCTTAAGTCGTTCAATGCTACCCGAATTGAGCGCCAAACATTCCAATATTTATCTGAGCAAAGTCCAATATTATTTACATAGTCTACAGGATCTTGCCCCCCGGCGTGTTTCTTAAAAGCCTGATACTGGATCATACAAAAGGACAGTGAAAAAACATCCTTCTTAGTAGGCTTCGGCCTGATATCCCTGTCTTTGGGCCAGAGTAAATCAATGAATATAAAACACTGCTGGTTCCAAAGCTCATCGAGTAGAGGAGGTGTACTTTTTAATGAGCGGCAAGTTTCTCCGAGTAATAGGGATTCTGGGTCCGGAGTTTTGCGATGAATCCCGACCTCACCAACTAGCCAGGGTTCTGAAGTCGCTTCGCAGATAATGTCTGCTGCCGCGCTGGCAATGGAGCTTTCAGGAAATATGAGTGGCTCGCAAGATGCTTCCATACAGTAAAGAATCTCCTT
>CALKYB010000247.1 GCA_938003565.1 uncultured bacterium | reverse complement strand
GGATCACAAAGTAGGTTTATCCTTTCCCGAGCGGACAACCTAAAATGATGGTCGCATTTTGGACAAACCTTCAAGGAACGGTCGATCTCGTTCTTGTAAATTATCGCACTACAGGAAGGACACTTACTCCAAAGGTTACCTGGAATCTCAACTCGGTCTGTCTCTTCTGGTCGAGCTTTTGGAGCTCTAACTCTCGAAAACCACGCACTCACTGGCCACCTTCATTAATTGACTTTTTTACTTGATAATCAAAACTTCCGAATGTGGATGAAAGCAAGACGACCAATATTTTTCAAGGCCATAACCCCTAAATTGTGTGACTTTTTAAAGAAGTCTTTTAATCCTGTTAATAACTCAGTCTTTTCTTAGGGTCGGGTCAACTCTGGGATTCTTGCAATTCAATCACTAAATAAGTATCACTATCCACATTTTTTCTCCTGAACCCATTTTTGCTGATCGGATAGATTTATTTTGACCCCACTCCACACCATAGTGAATTTCCTCGACGAAACTCTTGAATCTGCCAAATTTAAGGACTTGAGTTTAAATGGACTTCAGGTGGAAGGCAACCCAAGTATTGATACAGTATGCGTTGCAGTTGATGCCTGCTTAGAATCAGCGGAGAAAGCTGCCAATCTTGGAGCCAACCTCTTAGTTGCACACCATGGTCTTTTTTGGGGCAAGCCCTTGGCTCTGGTTGGAGCCCATAAGAGGTTAATTGAGTGTTTACTTGACTCTAAAATGAGTCTGTATGCTTCTCACTTACCACTTGATGCTCATATCGAGTTCGGAAATAATTTTTCCCTAGCAAGGGCGCTGGAACTCAAGGATTTAAGGCAGTGTTTAGAATACGAAGGTCAAAAAATTGCTTGCAGAGGCTCCAATGAACTAGGCCGATCCATAGAGGAAATTACGACTCAACTTCAAGAGCTAGGTCCGAGCTTCAAACCTTTAGCTATCAACTTTGGCCCTAAGGTTCCCAATAAAATTCTCATCGCCACCGGATCGGCCGCTGATGCTCTATATTCTGCAAACTCACTTGATTTTGACACTCTAGTAACTGGCGAAGCAAAACAGTTCGCCTATCACTACGCCCAAGAGAATAAGTTAAACGTGATTTTTGCCGGTCACTACACCACCGAAACCTACGGAGTCGTCGAATTAGGAAAATTATTAACCAAGAAGTTTGGCTTGAAAAACCATTTTATTGATATTCCCACTTCAATATAGAGAGACTACGAAAATGAAGTTTATAGACGATTTAGATCTTAAAGGTAAAACTGTTTTATTGCGAGCTGACCTCAATGTTCCCTTAGATGAAGAGGGTAATATAACCGATAGCCATAGAATTAGAGCCTCTTTGCCAACTATTCAGTTCGCAAGACAGCATGGGGCTAAAGTCGTAATAGCCTCTCACCTGGGAAGACCGAAGGGAAAGGTAGTGCCGAGTTTAAGTTTGAAACCCGTGGCAAAGAGACTCTCTGAGCTAACAGGAGTTGAAGTAACGATGGCACCCGACTGTATTGGAGAAGAAGTTTGCAGCCTCAAGAATAAGCTCAATCCTGGAGATCTACTACTGCTTGAAAATGTTCGCTTCAATCCTGGTGAAACAAAAAATGAACCAGACTTCGCAAAAAACCTCGCTTCTGGAATAGATTGTTTTATCAATGATGCTTTTGGAACAGCTCATAGAGCACACGCTTCAACAGTTGGTGTTGTGGACTTTATAAAAGAAAAAGCAGGTGGCTTTACTCTCAGGAATGAAATTGAATATTTCGACAAATGTCTGCAGAACCCCAATCATCCCTTGGTTGCGATATTTGGTGGATCCAAAGTTTCGAGCAAGCTCAGCGCTTTGCATAATGTTGCCTCCCGAGCAGATGCAATTCTAATCGGTGGGGCTATGGCAAATACTTTCTTTGCAGCTCAAGGTCATAATATTGGAAAGTCCATGTTTGAAAACGATCTACTCTCCAAGGCCAAGGAGACTGAAGCACACTTAGCCTCCCTAGGCTGTGAACTACACCTGCCCCAAGATCTAGTCGTCGCAAAAGAATTTAAGGAAGGAGCTGAAACCAGAACAACTTCACCTGAGGGATTAGCCGAAGACGAAATGGCTCTTGATATCGGGCCTAAAACAGTCGAGCACTATTCAAACCTAATTCAATCAGCGTCTACTGTCGTTTGGAACGGTCCGATGGGAGTGCTTGAAATGGACTCCTTCGCCTCTGGAACTTTTGGTATTGTTGATGCCGTCACCCAAACCAAAGCTTTGACCGTCGTAGGGGGAGGAGATACCGACCTAGCCCTTCATAAGAAATCCGCATTTCAAAAAGTCAGCTACGTCTCGACCGGAGGTGGAGCATTTCTAGTACTTCTTGAAGGAAACTCCTTATATGCTGTGGAAGCTCTCAAAGCTTGACTCTCCCCCTTTGGTCACGCGTGGCCCAGAAAAAGCTTAAAAAGCGAACAAATTTGTGCGTTTTTGTTAAGGTTTTTTAGAATTAACTCAATAAAAGCTTATAAGCTACTGTTATTGTTTATAAAATATTTTGCGCAAATTTGAACATTAATGAGCAAAAATGCTCAAGTTTCTGAATCCTTTTGCCGTTAGTTTATTTAGAGCGGAGAGATGGCTGATTAATCTTTAGAGATAAACGAGCGTAATCAATCACTCCTCCAACAAGCCACTAGGCACAAATACAATTAGGTATTAACAAATCGGAGAAGTATAAATGACAAATTCAGATAAAAAAGATTTCCAAGAAGTAGCGGGTAACATTAATGCAAATGTTAGTGGCGAGCGCAAACAAGGAAGACGCAGAAGCCCAACCCTTTTAAAAATGCAGTGGTTAGCTGAGCGAGTTCGTAAAAGCGAGAGAATTCGTAAGCAAGTTCAAGAAGGAACTTACAAAGCTGAGTCATCTGATGTAGCAAGAGCGCTACTTGGACTAGATATTGGGTAGCCTATACCTTCATGGAGTGTTGGTGTAGAACTCCGAAAACAATCTAATACCAAAAGCCCGCTTTTCGCGGGCTTTTTTTTGCCCCCTTCCTAGATTCCCATCAAACCGCTAAAGTGTTGCTTACTAGAAGCCAACCCAGCATACCGTTTCTTACACTAGCCTCTAGGCACATTTTTAGATTTAGGGATATCTCATCATGTCTGTTATCAAATCGAAACTATCAACCAATTCCGAAGAATTTAAAACTAAGGATAAACAATATCGAGAGCTTATTTCTAAACTAGAAGACCTATCTCTCCAGGCGAAGAATCCGGAAAGTAAAAAATCCTTAGATCTGCTATGCGAGAGGAAAAAGTATAGTACAAGCGAAAGAATAAAACGTATTGCTGACCCAGCAGCCAGCATTCTAGACATCGCTCCCTTAGCTGCTTATGAAGAATATGAGGGCGTTCCTCCCGGAGCTGGAGTCCGAACGGTTGTAACAACCATCTCAGGTAGACAATGCATGGTGATTGCCAATAACCCATGTGTCAAAGGTGGAACATATTTCCCCTTAAGTGTAAAAAAACATTTGCGTGCTCAAGAAATTGCCGAGCAAAACTGCCTGCCATGTATTCACCTAGTGGATAGTGGTGGAGCATTCCTGCCCTTACAAAGTGAAGTATTTCCAGATCGAAACCATTTTGGTCGAATATTTTTCAACCAAGCCAGAATGAGCAAAAAAGGTATTCCTCAAATTGCTATAGTTCTCGGCTCTTGCACGGCTGGAGGTGCTTATGTTCCTGCAATGAGCGATGAAACTGTCATGGTAGCAGGAAACTCAACTATCTTTCTAGGTGGCCCCCCATTGGTCAAAGCTGCCACCGGAGAAGAAGTCAGCGCGGAGGAGCTTGGTGGAGCCGAGGTTCATTGTAAAATTAGTGGTGTTGCAGATCATCTAGTCGATAGTGAGAATGCTGCTTTGGCTAAAGCTAGACAAATTGTAGCTTCTACTCTACCAGATCCCATTTCCCGAATTCCTCAAGCTGTAGAGTCTGAGGAACCTCTATATGATCCCTCTGAACTCTACGGAATAGTTGGAACTAACTTAAAGAAATCTTTTCCAGTATTGGAAGTCATCGCTAGACTAGTTGATGGATCTAGATTTGAAGAGTTTAAAGCTAACTACGGTGAAACTATTAAGTGTGGTTTTGCTCATATTAAAGGTTTCAAAGTAGGAATAATTGCCAACGACGGCATACTCTTTAGTGAGTCCGCATTGAAAGTAACCCATTTTATCCAAATTTGTGAACGCAGAAACATTCCTCTTCTTTTCCTACAAAACATTTCAGGCTTCATGGTTGGCAAGGAATACGAACATGGTGGAATCGCAAAAGACGGAGCTAAAATGGTCACTGCTGTTTCGACTTGCTCCGTTCCCAAGTTTACCATGATAATTGGAGGGTCTTTTGGCGCAGGGAACTACGGAATGTGTGGACGGGCCTATGATCCAAACTTCCTGCTAACCTGGCCGAACTCTAAGATATCAGTCATGGGAGGGGAGCAAGCAGCAACAGTAATGGAACTTGTTTCAAAAGCACCTAACGATAGCTTAAAGAAAGAGATTTTAGAAAAAT
>CALKYB010000246.1 GCA_938003565.1 uncultured bacterium | reverse complement strand
GACGCAACTCATATCAGCGTGTAAATTCACGCTCCGTTCAAGCGGAACTCGACTAGTATGGCTATGTAGCTCAGTTGGTTAGAGCACAGCATTCATAATGCTGGGGTCACTGGTTCAAGTCCAGTCATAGCTACCAGTCGAACATTGAAGAAAATCAGCCACTTAGGGCTGATTTTTTTTGGTTTGACTATTTGGGTCTTCGGTCTTGGAGACAGCATGGAGACAAATTGGCGACAAACAAAACTAGCTCGACCAAATATTCAACTTACCCTTTGGTCAGAATTAGCATTGAGAGCTAGGCTTATCTAACTAAATCGACATTCCATATAATATCAGTTTGAGTCCATGTTTAGCTGCAAACCACTTTAATGACCGTTGCTCGAGCTTAGAAAGATTATAGTTTGGTCGATATTTACTAGTTATCTTCATTTTATCTAGCTTAGATTATCACCTTGAACAAGTCTTGTAACTTGACCAAGCAAGGTCTTACCTTTCCGAAGAGGATTTTGCATACGCGCAGGTAGTGAAGATCCACTCTTCACTACCTGCGTCTCTTTTAAAAAGAAACTCATGACGCCTATAAAGACATCTGGGTTGAAAGACGATTTAAGGGCCAAAGAGATATTAGTCAGTGTTTAAATACTAAAACTAATTGCCACTAATCTCAATTTACTAATTAGGCGTTGCTGCAACGACCCGCCATCACTTCAGATAATATTTTCGGATTTGCCAGGAGATTAACAACGGGAGGTTATTAGACTTAAGGGATATGCTAGTATGATTAAAAATAGCGATCAAAAATATAAACACTTGAAGATATAGTCATGGCAACAGCGGATCAGATTAAAGCTCTAGTCAAAAGCATCGTAGATAACGATGAGAATAGATTCTATACGCTCGCTCTTCAGGTGGCTTCGAAAGAGGAAAAGCAAGGACACCAAAGAGTGGCTAAAGATATACGGGAACTAGTGGGAGAGCGAAAATCATCAGCGTCTAGATTGAAGAGCGTTCAGAAAGGGTCTTCAATAAAGAGTTTTAAGCGCTCAAATAATATTTCTATTGATTTAGATGAACTCCTACACCTTGCGCACACAAACTCTAGACTTTCAGATTTAGTATTGGGAGGAGAGTGTCAGGCTCAAGTTAATGGAATATTGACTGAATACAGACAAAAGCACGAACTTGCTAAGTATGGGTTATTACCAAAAAGAAAAATGTTACTTACTGGCCCTCCAGGTAATGGAAAAACCCTTACAGCAAAAGTTCTAGCGACAGAGTTAGGTTTGCCTTTATATACTCTTCAATTTGACGGACTAATCAGTCGGTTTCTAGGCGAAACAGCAGCTAAATTAAGAGCGGTATTTGAACATATTGCTAGCTCTAAAGCGGTCTATTTGTTTGACGAATTTGACGCTATTGGTGCAAAACGAGATTCTAACAATGATGTTGGAGAAATTAGGCGCGTACTAAACTCATTTCTACAGTTCTTCGAAGAAGATAGTTCCGAGAGCCTAATCGTCTGTGCCACAAACCATCCAGAGCTGCTAGACCCCGCATTGTTCAGAAGGTTTGACGATATTATAGAATTCAAACCACCTGAAAAGAATTAGGCGATCGAGTTTATTAAAAGTCGATTATTTCTATTTAAGGTTTCTAGTTTAGATATAGAACTAGCAGTGAATAATATCAAAGGACTGAGCTATGCAGATTTAGGGCAAGCTTGTGATGAAGCAGCTAAGAACTCAGTTCTAGAAAACAAAGGAATTCTTACACAAGAACGACTGACTGAGGCCATACAAAGGCGGTTGAGATAGACCATAAACTAGGAACGGAGGAGTTAACGCATGGATTTACGGCATATTGTGCTAGATCAAGTTTCAAGTAAGTATATATATAAGGGAACTGGGGGAGGAAATTTTCAACGCGTAAAGAGAAACCGAGAACAAAGGATATTACACGGAGAAAAGCTTCGTAGAGAAATTTCAGATCTATTCCCAGACAAATACGACGATGAATACATAAGCTACGATGAAGAGGGAATATATGTGGAAGTCATTAGCGAGCCTGGATATGAACTCT
This sequence comes from uncultured bacterium, assembly GCA_938003565.1. GTDB lineage: Bacteria > Bdellovibrionota_C > UBA2361 > SZUA-149 > CALKYB01 > CALKYB01. The sequence goes on along the minus strand of CALKYB010000246.1, from coordinate 773 downwards.
CTATATTGAGTTTTGATGTAAAAGGAAGCAGGTTGTGCAATGTTCGTGTCGATCCGGATCAGACCCAAAGAGCTACGATTTTCATTAGTGAGAAAGAGCGTAGTACCTTTATTAATAAACTTGATAAATACAGAACCCAAGGAGATGGGCAAACTAATAATAAGTTATTTGATAACGTTGCATCAATACAGGTTGCTGGACTGAAACAGTTTTGGACCTCAACTCCGGAATCCTACCCTGCAGATCAACAAAGTATTTGGTGGGAAGTTTGGCTTCAACGAAAAAGTAACGACAGAAGAGAAGCAGATGACTTCAAAACTTACTGCAAAGAACGTGGACTACAAACGACTCGAGAACACCTTGAATTCGAATTAAGCACTATTGCAGCCGTTCGAGCCACTCCCGAAGAACTACAGGAATCGACACTTTTAATTTCCTGTTTGAGCGAACTCAGAAGAATCACTGATACAGCAAGGTTCCTACTAAAGCAAAGAGCGTATGAACAAGTCGAATGGATGGATGAGTTGTAGAAGTTCAGACTTGATCTGACAGTTACCCGTTTTTCAGCAACCGACTGTCAGGTTTGGTTTAGTTTAAAAACTTTCCCTTCCAGATTTGTTTTCCATCGATGATTGTTTCCATCGGCGTTCTCCCGCAGCACATTTTGCCTTGGTGAGTTCGTTGAGTATTGTACTTGGTCAGCCATTCGTCAAGATCGGCTTGTAGCTCTTCAACCGACTGATAGATTTTCTTGCGTAGCGTGACCTGATAAA
>CALKYB010000245.1 GCA_938003565.1 uncultured bacterium | reverse complement strand
ACTGTGCCGTTCTCTCATTTTGTTAGTGTCTGGTGTAGACCAGTATTTGAATTGAACAGTAATGTTTCTCCTAAGAATATGGTAGTGATGAAAATATTTAGAATAGTAAAGTTAAGCTTTGTGACCTTGCTCTTTATGACGCTTAGTTTCAGCTCCTGCACGCAAGAAACTCAAAATAGATTTGGTCGAGCTGTGCAAAACTGGACTGGAACTAGTGGTGTTTTGGAAGTTTACGCTGGAAATAAATTAGTTAAGAGATTTATAGAAATTGACAAACTTTCCACTGCGACATCGTCTAATGATGGCTCGATATCAAGACCTTATCGGTTTGGATATGGAGTTCTGGATGAGAATTTTAATTCAGTTAAAGATCCTGGTGAGAAGAAAGTTTATTTTGAGTTTAGTGATTATTCTACCTCTTATATTTTTCATGAATCTACTAAACCCTAGTTTATGCGTCTTAATACAAAAATTATACTCCTTGTTACTTTAATTTCCACGCAGCATGCCTTTGCTGAGGAAATTACTTTGAAAGAATTTCTCGAAAATTTGAGGAAGAATCACCCCTATATTGAAGCCCAAAGATCCTCAGTTGAAATTGCTAAATTTGAGAAGGAAAAGGAGAGTAGCTCAGAGGATTGGAATTTATCGGCTGGCGCGAGATATCGTTATCGGGAGCCCTCTGAGATAGGGATTGCGGTTGCCGAACGAAATGAAGATTTAGGAGTAGATGTCGAGCTTCAGCGTAAGCTATGGAGTACAGGGGGAAGATTTGGGGTTCAGTTCTCTGATAGTTTGGCTAAAAACAAGGCTGGTGATTCAGGAAGCCAAGACAGCGCAATTTTTGTAAATGATTTTTCTCCTGAGAAATTTTATCAAAAAGGATTGTTTATAAATTACACTCAGCCTTTGTTAAAAAATAGAGGCGGAGGACTGGATCGTCTTGGTTTCGAACTTAAAGAGTTTGATCAAGAGATAGCTCAGCTGAGGAGCCTTGAGAATGCAGAGCAGTTTCTACTTAGTTCCGGAGTTACCTTTATCCAGTGGGTGGAGCTTGAGGCGAAGCGTCGAATTTTGAAGAAAAGAGTGGCTTTGGCCAAAAAACAGCTCGATCAGACTTCAAGAATGACGAAGTCTGGTGTTAAAGAGGATGAAGATCTGTTTCGAGCAGAAGAGAGCTACTGGGCGGCTCAAAAGAATTTGGCTTTAACCGAGGCCAACTGGCAGGGGTTAAGGGTCGCGTTGTCGACTCTCTTAGGTATAAGTGACTCGAGTAAATTCAAAGCTAAATTTGATTTAGAGAAGCTTCATAAACCAATTGATAGAAAAGAGATTGAGGCAGCGTTAGAGAATAATTCACGCGTATTAAGATTGCTTTCTCTTAACAAAGAGCGTTCGGCGAAAGAAATAGAGGGAGTGGAGCAGGAGGATCAACATCAACTCGACTTAGAATTGTCTGCAGGTCTTTCTGGCGGTGATATTGAATATGATAGTGATTTTGGGATGGACAAGCCTGAAGCCGGGGTTGGTTTGACCTATTCCAGAGCGTTGGGTGGAAAGGAGAATTTAGCCCTAAAGTCCAGAGCAGAGGCCCGATCTAGGCAGATTGAGCAGGAATATCAAAGTCAATTGATTGAGTTAATGAGTGAAAGTAACTCTTTGGTTAAGAGGCTTGAGTTATTTAGAAAAGTTATAAAGGCTAATAAACAGCAGTATGCAAGTGCGGTAAAACGAACGAAGAGTGAGCAACGGGTTTATCGTCAAGGAAGAGGAGAGTTGAATTTCGTCATTGAAAGCCAGGATAGTGAACAGGCAGCGCAGTTTCAACTTTATGAAGCGGCCGCTCAATATCAGGTTCTGCACCTTCAACTTCAAGATCTTTTAGATCGTATCTTTAAAGAGAAAGATTTTTCATGAAGTTTTTTGAATTTTTTGCCAAACGGCATCTTTTTGCCAATCTTTTTACAATCATTATTTTAGCCTTGGGCCTAAAGGCCCTAGTGGACATTAATCGCAACATGTTCCCAGAAGTTGATATGGGAACGATGATTATTACAACAGTCTACCCAGGAGCTTCTCCTGAGGATGTAGAACTTAAGGTTACTAACAGATTGGAAGAGGAGTTGGAGGGTATCAGTGGTATCAGCACTTACCTCTCTACTTCCTTCGAAAATCGCTCTCAAATCGTAATTGATTTAGACCCAAATGAAGAGAGAAATCACCCTGATATAAAACAAGAAATTCGAGATTCTATAAATCAAGTTTCAGACCTACCGAGTGATTTAGAAGAACTTCCGAGGGTAACTGAGGTCAAAACTAGTGTTTTCCCTGTTGCAGAGGTTGCAGTGATTTCGGATAGTCTTAGCTATCCTGAGTTAAGGGAACTCACCCGAAATTTAAAGGACAAAATTAGTGATTTGACTGAGATTTCGAAAGTGAACACCTATGGGTGGCGGGATCGAGAAGTGCGAATTGAGGTGAATCCAGAGGCGTTGGAGAAATATCAAGTTTCTTTGTCTGAAATAAACAGTGCCATTAAAGCTAGAAATATTCGTTTATCTGGCGGGACATTTGAAGCCTATGCTGGAGAGGAGGATATAGTAACGATCTCTCAGTTTGAAGATCCCATGGAAGTTGGCGATGTCATTGTTCGGTCTACCTTCGAAGGTCCTTCTGTTCGAATAAAAGATTTGGCCGAAGTAAAAGATGATTTTGAGAAGGAGGAGGTTAGCTCTAGAGTAAATGGGAAGCGGTCTATTTCACTTATTCCTTATAAGAATTCCTCAGCCGATGTAATTGATGCGGTTGATAAGATAAAAAAGATTCTCGCTGTTGAGAAGGAGATTCATCAGGGAAAAGTTGACTTCACCATAGCCAATGACAGCTCGAGATATATTAAGAATAGGTTTAGAATTGTAATTACTAATGGTGGTATTGGGCTGGTATTTGTAATAATTTTTCTTGCTATATTCCTTAACTGGAGAACCGCTTTTTGGGTTTCCGTCAGTATTCCTTTTATGTTGTTTTCGGTTTTGTTCATGATCCATGCCCTGGGCTACTCGCTGGATGCGATTATGTTGATGGGGCTAATTATTGTTGTGGGTATCGTTGTTGATGACGCGATCATAATCTCGGAAAGTATATTTCAAAATTTTGAAGCTGGAGAGTCACCCCTAGACGCGGCAGTTAAGGGAACTTCAAGGGTTTTTGCACCAGTGGTAACGACACTTGTTACTACTATGATGGCTTTCTCTACAATGTTCTTTATGCCCGGTATAATGGGGAAGTTCTGTAGGGTAATTCCTCTGGTTATATGCCTGGCTTTAATAGCTTCTCTTATTGAAGTAGTTGTAGCTCTCCCAGCTCATCTTGTTCCAGGACTCTCTAAAATGAAAAGGGCAGCGAAAGGGGAAAACTGGTTTGACTCCTTTAAAGCTCCATACCGGAGTTTGTTAAAGTTTGCCCTCAGGTTCAAATATATAAACTTGGGCCTTTTTACACTGGTGTTGGTTGGATCATTGTTTTACGCCGCCAAGTTTGTTCCCATAGAAATATTTCCTAAAGAAGCAGCCGATACTTTTAACATTAAGGTCGAGTTGCCTCTGGGTAGTTCGCTTAAAGCCACTT
>CALKYB010000244.1 GCA_938003565.1 uncultured bacterium | reverse complement strand
TCCAACAGATATAGCGAGGTAAGTTAGGTATGTGGTTACTGCAATCATTTGAACTCCTTTCATACTGTAGTCTTAATTATTAAACATGTTTAAATACTAACCGCCCACCCAGCAAATGTCAAGGAATTTTTAAACATGTTTAATTTCGGTCTTCAAAAATGAGTATTTACAGGAATTTAAAGATATTGAATATCTGAATATTCAAGAGAACCGAGAGCTTAGATAAAAAAAGTCACCCTAAAGGTTCTAGATGTGCCTTGGCAGCAAGCCCTTGATGCTGTTTTACTTCACGTAGGACTAGAAGGGAATTTTTCGGGTACCGACATTTTAGCTCACTAGAGCAATGTATTTTTAAACAGTCGATATTGAAGTCAGTAATCCTATTTATAGAGACCACTTACAGATCTGTCTCGAACATGATAGGGGTGGAGTTCAAGTACTGACAAACGATTGTACAGTTTCTACTGCTGCAGGCTCATTGTTTTTCTAGCTTGTCACAGGTGTATGCCTAAAGGTAGTCGAGATCAAAATTGGCAGCCTGGAGAATATGCTTAATAGTAAGCCATATCGTTTGCAAAGAGGTAGCTTAGCCCTTTAGAGCGTGACTAGATATCCGCTTATACACTACTTAAATTTTCAACTACAATACCGAAGTCAATAGTGGGCAGAGCAAATACCCCCACTAGTTGAGATCTCCAGTACTAAACAATCTTTTCCCCGGGGGATGGTGAAACACTAAGAATATAAATTCAAAAAACCCGTCAGAGCGGGCTTAATAAATCTTTCAAAACTTTCTAAAAAAACTATTTTAGTTAACCTCAAAAGTCTCAATAGCCTCTAACTGCATCAAATCGTCATGCTGCACTCGAACTATATCAGAAACAACTACACCCGACTTAGAGGACACTATTCTTACTCGACCAACTTCAGTATTACCAAGATTAAATATAGCATTTAAGTTCAAGTCTCTTCCACTTAAACCTCCAAGACTCACCTCTTCTCGACCTAGCTCTTCATTTGTTAGCTGACTGTAGCCTACAACTGTCACAGTGACATCAGAACTACTCACGTTAAACAAACGCAGCCAGTTTAGTTGGTTACGAAAACTGTTATAAGAACCTGTTGCCTCTAAGCCGATAGGCTTGTGACCGCTTAATGTCTCAGAAGTCAATATTTTTCCATCTGCTCGGTATACATAAGAGGTGCTCTTAGCTAACAGTCTACTACTATTATTACCTCTAACTTCAGCAACTCCAGATTCTCCGGCCAACAGCCCTTCTCCAGCATCAAAGTGCACGGACTGTAGTGCTTCTAGAGTAAAACTATAAGTTCCTACTTGACCACCAGTATTAGAGTAAACATTTACGCTTACAGTCTCAGGAGCACGGTTGATATTATGAAGCTCTAACCAATTTGAAGCTCCAGCACCGCGGGAGACTGCAACATACTGAACTCCTGATTCTCCAACTGAGCAACTATCGGCTAGAGAAAAGGAACTCATCCGCTCCCCATCTATCGTTGAGGAATCAACTCCGTATCTAAACATCTGAGCAGTGTAATCCGCTCCTGCTACCGATGGTATAACTTCGACAACTCCGTAACGGTTTAGTTCTCCATCCTCATGACCAGCGGAGACATCCTGCCTTGCTCCTGGCTCCAGTATAACTTGCTCAGAAGATATTTCAGCTCCCAACATATCGTAACGCTTTATCGTAAAAGCAAGCTTACCTTCTCTCTCTAAGTTAACCAGCTGCAAATAATGCGTTGTAGGATAGAATTGATCATCTGGGTCAAGGCTTGGTTGGAAAGTGTTAAACCCGGTATAACAGGCATTACTCATTGAACCATCAGACATTGCAAAAAGATTTGCTTGTCCACCTAGAGAATCATCTTCTAGTGAGGTGGAGAAAAACTGACCTTGACCATCACCTATTGGAGCAAACAGACCCATATCACCCGTAATACATCCTCCTGGCATCGAAAGAAGATCTGCCCTGCCATAGTCGAACATACTAAAACCTGCCATCGCGTTGATGGAATGATCTATTTGCTGCCCCGCTTGAAGGGTAATAACTTCCGAAGAGAGCAACCCTCCAGCTGATCCATATAGAGCTATTGTAACTGCGACTGGGTCAAAACAGGTGTTAGTCATTGTTACGAAATTCTGTTGGTCACAAAATCCGTTCCACTGAACAGTTGCGAATCCATCTTCCGGAACTGGGATCTCAACTAAACCTGCGTCTACAGTTAGATTAATATCTCCAGCGGCTAAACTTACTACAGGCGACATTCCCGTTAGCGGATCTGCGTCACTATCGAGAGTATCATCTCCTCCAATATCATTACTGGTAAATTCAAAACCTACCGGTGGAGCAAATGTTACCTTATAATCTCCCGGAGGAAGGTTAGTAAATAAGTAGTTACCATTGGCATCTGTAGTTAATGTGAACACTTCATCATCACCTCCACCCGGCAATCCGTCAGGGCCAAAATATGTCGCTGTAACAACAACCCCTGGAATCCCACTCTCGCCAGGTCCTTGAATACCGTCTCCATCTGCATCAAACCATACATTATCACCAAGACTTGCAACTGTTGGGTCAAGTACCAAGCCAGCATCCACGTCAGTTATATCTTCACTTACTCCAATTGAAATCACTGGTGTCACCCCAGTAAACGGATCCACATCACTATCCAAGGTGCTATCACCACCTGCACCATTCGGACTAAATGAGTAACCTGCTGGAGGAGTAAATTGAACTTGATAGTCGTACGGTAGTAAATTTGAGAAGAGGTAGTTACCACTAGCATCAGTCATCGTGGTATATGTTAAGTCATCTCCACCCCCGAGCAATCCATCTGGTCCGAAACAAAACAACGTAACGACAACTCCTTCGATTCCACTCTCGGAAGGATCATTAATTCCATCCATGTTGGTGTCAATCCAAACAGTGTCTCCAAGAGAGGAAGGCGGAACAAAGTAGCCAAAGTCTTGGGTATCATTGTCTTCAATATCAAGTAGTACCCCAGCCCCACTAAATTCTTCTAAAAGAGTGTAGGCACTTGTATTATCAGCACCACCATCAGGATCTGCTGTACTGGCCATTGCAGGAGGTAAGGTGGTCGGATTAATAGTTACGTTGTAGTTCCCTGGCGGCAGATTCTCAAATATGTATTCTCCATTACTATCCGTTTGAACGACATAGGGAATTGCACCTGGCCAAGTCGATGGAACGACAGCTCCTGTAATTGGGTCTATGTAAACTGGGCTACCAGCACCATCAGTAAGTGCAACTTCAACATTCTCAAGCGGCGGCTCTCCTGCGTCCTGAACGCCATCATTACTTAGATCAAACCAAATATAATTACCTATAGATCCGGAGATCATGGTGACACTCACATCATTAGAAATAACATTAAGCGATATTTCAGGAATTCGTCCACCAAAGGTATTTGTATAGATATTACCAGTTGAGAGTGCTGTTACATTGCTTAATGCATCAATGTCTGGCACTCCACCTAAATTTCCAATTGGAGTGATTTCAAAACTGACAGTACTTCCACCCGCACTTGTTGGAATTGAGGGTGTAGTAAACCTAATTGCAGTTATTGATTCAGGGGTGATTACACCACATGTTGGGGGAGCTAAGGCCGTACATAAATCCCAAGTAATGAGGCCTGTTCCTACTGCACTGCCACCAGCAAAGGCTCCGCCGTTATTAGTGTAGTATTCAAAACATAAATCACCTACAACAGGAGAATAACCTGCTGGTTGATTATCCTCGTGACAAGGATCTGAGACAAGAGTTGCAGGATCAGCACTTGTCGCAAAAAATGTCTCGCCATTTGAACCAACTATCTCTGTGATTTCGAAAACTCCATCAAAAATAGACTCTGGTAATCGCGTACTAGCAACTCCTGACGTTAGTAGTCCTGAACCATCCCCATTAAAAGGGAGAATATCAATAAAATCTCCAGAACCGTAATCCTCTCCACCAAGATTCTTATAAATTATGTCAAACCAAAACGGACTAGCTACACTATAAACATCTTGACGATTGTATTTTGAAACATCCAGTCCAAACTCAGGTAGAATTGTTAATTCATAAGCAGAGGATTTAGGATCTGACGAGCCATCGCCATCATCGTCAGCTCCAATATCAGATTGGATAACCGCAGTGTTAAGAAAATCACCTGAAACACGTTCCGGATCTACAAAAATAGTATACTTGATTAGCGGAAGTTGCTCGCCTGGATCAACACTGCCAAAATCCCAGGCTAATGATGCCGGATTAGAGTTAGCTGCACTGGTCACCGTTATCGCAGGCGAGGACGCTGCGTAATCATCATAATTAAGCCAGGTCGTTCCTCCATCGACTGAAAACAACTCACTGCCAAGAACATAAGACGTACCTGTAGGAAGAGGATCTGTTATCTGAGCCGTACTAATAGACGAATCCCATAAGCCAAAAACGCCTGGTTCAATTATAAAATCAACTAGATCTCCACCCCTTACAACTTTAATGCCTCTAGGGTCAGTGTATTTTACGATTGAGTGTCCTGAGGGAACCAACGTCATTCTATCCGCATATACTGCGGCAAGAGAAAAGTTAACATTAGCAGGATCAATAGGAACGCCGGAAGAATTTCTCCAAGTATTAAAGACTCCATCTCCATTATCATAACGATAAGTCATAAAATTAGGAAGATAGTTGTTAGGACCATATCCTACGGCAGTATTTTTAACTTTTACTAAATGGGTTACAGCAATCGCCCAATTCGTTTGGTCCGGAGAAAGGCCTTTAACAAAAGTCTTGTCATAGACTACTTCCTGCCTAATTTTTGTAACAGCAGCGGGACCACCTGGCACGAGACTAGCATCTTCATACCAGTCAACAGGATTTCCAGGGTTGGATTCAGCCCCGGAAGCATCCATAATATTTACCTGCCCATCACCGTCTACATCATCATCACAGGTATCATCTCTTTGTTCAGCCAAAGTCGGATGAGGCTCTGTTGAGTAAAGAAAGGACGTAAAGGGCGCTCCATCTTGCGCATAAAACGTTGGCGTTCCTCCCCAGATTTCCATACTTGGATTGAAACTACGATTATCATTGAATCCATAGTCTGTGTCGGTTCTCACGCCAGTTGACAAACCAACATACTCAAAAACACTTGTATCTATCTTGTCACAAGCCTGACTAGTCGCTTGATCAATTTCGCGGTAGTCAAAATGGTTCAGTATAAACGGAATCGTTTGCCCACTGGCAACTGCCTGGTCAGGTGCTTTTCTAGTAGCATGTGGAAAGAGTCCCTTAAAACTTTTGTGGACACTCATAC
>CALKYB010000243.1 GCA_938003565.1 uncultured bacterium | reverse complement strand
CTAATTTTTGGCTAAATCCATAAGTACCTTAAGAATTGAAAATCACGTCCGGTCGACGGTACCTTATCGCTTCTGCTAGGTGTTCAGTTCCAATAGCTTCAACCTGCTCCAGATCTGCTATGGTACGAGCAAGTTTCAAAGTGCGTAAATACCCCCTGGTACTCATCTCAAGACGATTGGCTTCAGTCTCAAAAAAGGTTCTGTCTGCGGACTCCAACTTACAATATTTGGAGACGCACTTAGATGACATCGTAGAGTTTCTCGAAGATTCCTTTCCAAAACGAGATTTTTGAGTATCAATGGCCAAACTTACTCGATGCTTCATTCCCTCGGTTGAATCATTATCCTGCAAATTAGACATTCTCAATGACTTTACGGGAACTGGCTGCAACCATAGATAAACATCCATTCTATCTAAAAGAGGACCAGAAATTCTCCCTGTGTATCTTTTAATTTCCGTTGGCAAACAGTTACAACTCGCATTCCCCAACTCGCTGGAATCAGGCCTAAGTCCTAGCTTACCACAAGGGCAAGGGTTCATTGCCGCAACAAGAGTGAAATCCGCTGGAAAACATAATTGCGCTGCTGCTCTAGAAACCAGAACTTCTTTCTTCTCCAATGGTTGACGTAGCGTCTCTAAAACATTTTTTCCAAATTCAGGCAGCTCGTCTAAAAACAATACCCCCCGATGAGCTAAACTAATTTCACCAGCCTTAGGAAATTTCCCCCCACCAATAAGTCCTGCATAAGAAATTGTATGATGAGGAGCCCTAAAAGGTCTAGAAACTTCACCTTCAACTCTGATACCCACCGACTCTCTTATCTTCATCACCTCAACCTCCTCACCAAGCGAGAGTGGTGGTAGAAGGCTATTTAGCCTTTCCGCTATCATGCTCTTACCCGCTCCGGGTGGACCTATAAAAAGCACATTATGGCCACCAGCAGCTGCGATCTCCATCACACGCTTTGCTGAGCTTTGTCCTACAACATCGGAGAAGTCTGGAGAAGCAACGGTGGGAACTGATTTAGTATTTTTTATCGGTCTTAGGTGATTTATTTCCCCGGTTTTAAAGTATTCGACCGTGTCGCTCAGGTTCCTAACAGGCAGCAAATTCAAGCCCTCAAAAAAATTGGGGTGTCTCGAGAAATAATCCTCAGAAACCAAAAACTTCTTACCAAGTTGATTCGATAGTAGAGCAGTTGCCAACGAACCTGAGAGGTCTTTTACAGTTCCATCCAATTTGAGCTCTCCAAAAGCCAAATAAGATTCCAGACTAGGCATCGAAAAATAGCCGCAAGCGGCCAAAACACTCAAGGCAATTGGTAAATCAAATCCAGCCCCTCTTTTTTGCAAGGCCGCAGGTGCGAGACTTACTATCACTTCTCGATTTGGAAACGAAAACCCCGAGTTCTCAATAGCACAACGAACCCTATCCCGACTTTCACGAAGGATACTATCTGGCAATCCGATAATCACAAATCTCTTCGTAGAACCAATTATTTGAGTCTCAATAGTGACTGGATGGGAGTCCACACCTAGCTGAGTGGCGCCAAATATCATCGTCTTATTCATCTCTTAACTCCTAATTCTCGGCGGGAAGTTCGCACAGGTACCATCTGTTATCGATGGTAGGAGAAATAGGTTTCAAGAAAGGCAAAAAAAAGGCTCCTCTCGGAGCCTTTTTTATTTTGGTATTTGAAGAAAGGTCTACTTGTAAACCTTAAACTCTTCCAAGGTAAATTCTCCCTTACCCCAAAAAATCTCCGTTCCCATTTCAATCGCAGGCATACACATGTCATCTGTCAGTCTTACCAACGTACGATCTTTTGCGCGATTTTCAGCTTTATCTAACCACTGTTTTGTATGGTTAACAAAAGCCTTCCAATCCAAAGTAGCCTCAGTAATAGTATCTTCTGAAGCATAGGCTATGTAACCCCAAGGCAGTATCGAATTAGTCCACATGTGCCACTTTCTGCCATCAATCTGAACCTCACCTAAGTGCTTATTTCCAGGCTTTCTAACAAAAGGACGTCCAACCCAAACCATCATTTCAATGTGCTTGTAGCGGTTATCGCGAGTATTATATCCCGGATGATTCTTATCATCACTACAACCACCGGTGTGGAAAAATGATTCTAAAGCAACGTTTCTTTCTCCGTAACCTTTCTCAGAGAACTTAAACTTAACTTTATAGTTACCCATCTGATTAACTTTAACTGGCAGGCCAGTTTCACCTCGAGTTGCTGAATGAGTAGCACCGTGCTTCAGGCCATAATAAACCTGAGGGTAAGCTTTAACTTCACCAGCTCTGCCTTTGTCCATCGCCAAGAAGTCATACTGCCAGCGAGCCTTAGGGTTAGAGCTGTTGCCAATCAGTTCTGTGCACAAGAAGTAGTTGTCTGACCACATAGTTCCCATTCCCCACTGATTGTTCTGTAGGGCAAACTTTGTAGAGAACAACTCATCTTCGTGATAACAGTTCCTCAAATTAAACGGAGAGTTTCTCCAGTCAGCTCCCAGGCGTTCTGATTTACGGGTTACAGGGTTATAACACCAACCGTTTCCAGTTGGCTTACAGGAACCTGTATAAACATTGTGATTGCCATAAGTTTCAGAAATCCTAGGGTTATGCTCATAGTGACCAACATTCAATCCTTGGCCTGAAGCTATACGACAATTCTCTTCCGTAACATTGTCGTATCCATGGCCATCAAATTCCGGGTCAGCACAATAGTTCTTTTTATACTTAGCATCATAAGAAACTACGTAAGCTGAGCTAGGACTCTGCTCACTAGCACTACCTGTAATAGGAGCACCATCAAGCCTGCAGGGACGACTTCCATCCCAACCGTAAGGATCATTATATGGAGGTGTATCCACACACCTGCCGTCTCCAGAGCTATTCTGAATAATGGGACGCCCATCTAATCGACAAGATGCCACTCCGTTCCAACCATAAGGGTCATTGTAGGGGGGTTTGTCGACACATGGGCCAACGCCAGATACTCTGCAAGAGGTGGTTCCATCCCAACCCCATCCATCGCCATCTGTGTCGCTACAATTAGCTGCGAAAACTGGTGAGATATTTAAAAAGGTAACTACAAATGCGACCAATAAACTTATAATTTTCATTGCTTTTCCAAAAAATTCTAATACTACGATTGAAACTTATAACCGGAAAAAACATTCGCTATATAAAACCCTTCCCGAGGGTTATAGTAACCTGGGTTATTTTGTTGACTTAAATAATCAAGCATTTCCAATAATTTTTCTTAATCTAGGTAAACATCTAGATTCTCGAGTTATTTTTCCGATAAGAAGCCCCTCTGACGAAAAACACCGAGAGAAAGTTCCAAAAAATTTTGGCTTAGATCTACACGATTTTTTAAAAAATCCAAGAGATGATCGAGTAAAACTGTGGGAAATGCTTGTTTTGCAATAATTTCAAATACTTAGAGCATAGCTGAAATCCATACAGTACTTTTTTACTATGTTTTAAGGCATCGATTTAAAACTTACCCACATAAGGTAATTGTTAGGAAGGTTTTCTGGGGATTACCGACGTCAAATGTGTCCAACATTGATTCTATAGTTTGGAATTTGAAAGGCAATTTTGAGATCAAACCTCACATAACTTTGTTCAAGCTATATGAAGTAGGTATTCCAAAATAGTACTTACAAAAAAATTTTGCGCCTTTGGCATAACCTGTTGAATCTTAGCTATTACGTAACTTAGAGGTATTGGGACTTTAAATCATGATTTTAAACCGTATGAAAAAAACATTGTCTATTCTAGTATTGGCTTTAGCCATCCCTTTTTTAGCAAATGCTGAGCTACAATCTCTTGCCACTATTAAGGAAGGAGATCTAAACATCGGACTTTATCAGTTACGCCAACAGTACCAGCTAAGAATTTCCAACCTTCGCTCTAAGTCTATGCCTACAGCTACTAAAGTTTTCGTTTTAGACACCCCTACCCGACTGGTAGTCGACATTCCCGGAGTAGTTGCTTCTAAAAACACGAAGCAAAATATCAAATCCATGGAACTTCAAAGTCTGAGAATGGGAAAGCATGATGATAAAATTAGAATCGTACTAGACATTAAGAGAGGTTATAAAATTGCTCATGAATATAGAGTCGACTCTAAAACTGGCGACATAGTGGTAAATATGGGATTTGCTAAAAGTGCGACAACCCCTATCGCTAAAAAATCCCCCGCGGTGGCAAAGCCTAAACCAACTACAACAACAACTAAAGCTCCTAAAGCTAAAGTAACAACAACAATCACTACAGTCTCAACCACAGTAACCACCAAACCAGCCGAAAAAGCTGAAAAAAACATCAAAACAAAGGTGGAGAAAAAGTTAGCCAGCGCCAAAATCAAGGCTCCTGTCGTAACTGAGCCTATTAAAGAGCTAAAACTTACAGAATCAGAGGAAGAAGCATTCTCTAGACTAAAGTCGGAACTATCAAAAAGATCAAACGACACCGGCACTAAAATAATAACTAGTCCTGTGGCTAAAACTATTTCTTCGGCTAAGATTCCAGTGCAAGAAGTGGCATCCGCAGCTGGGACCGCACTCAGAAAGAACAAATTTGGTGCCAGCAAAATTACTGTCCCAAACACTAAAGCTAGTGTGACGAACCAGGTCGTTAAAAAAAGCGTATCCAAGCCATTTAAAATTGAGGACAATCCTAGCGTCGCCACTGTTCGAGAATCACTAAATCTTCCTGAAAAAAAATCGATTGCTCCAGTTATTATGATGAAAGGTCAAAAACCTACAGAAGAAGCGTCATCCGCCAAAATTGAGAAGAAGGTAGACGCCACCGAGCTAGAAAAAAAATCGCCTTTAGCTAAAAAGAGTCTTCTTAAGTCAATTGCCTATAAGAATTCCCGAAGCACTGGTAAGGGATCAATCGAACTGGACGTAGAAGGTGAGACAAAATTTGGACTAGACCAATCAGATAGCAACCCAAACCTTTTCGTTCTACAGCTCTCAAATAGTGAACTGAGTAATCAGGATCTTTCATTTCCTCATTTTGCCCCTGACAACTTTAAGGGTTTTGAGGTTGTAATTCCAAGAAAAACTGAGAAAGGCTTGAGCTTACATATCTACTCAAGTAAAGGCGTTACCCCTAAGGCCTACAAACGAGGTCAAACACTAGTAATTGAAGCTCAGTAATTGGTAAGTACCCATACTAGAATAAGTTTCGGCGTAGACGACCTTTCAATCGGATGGGTATATGCAGTGCGTCAGCACTGCCATTAGACAGATATACTGAGCCTCAAAGATGCTACAAGTCCGCAGGACTTAGCTAGAAAATATCAAATAAAGTGGATTTTCCAAGCTCAACTATCTTTTCTTGCAAAGCTGCGCTTCTCGTCCATATTTGAGGGTGGGTATACC
>CALKYB010000242.1 GCA_938003565.1 uncultured bacterium | reverse complement strand
AACGATAAATGGATGGAACTACTGCCTTGCGGGTTAGTTCATCCTAAGGTCTTAGAGCACGGTGGAATAGATCCTAAACAATGGCAAGGCTTTGCTTTTGGTTTGGGATTGAGCCGGTTAGTTATGAGCAGTTATAAGATTGATGATATCAGACACTTACAGTCAAGCGATCTTCGATTTTTACGTCAATTTCCCTAGGTAAAGGCTTAAGCACGTTAATGAAGATATCTAGACAATGGTTGGCGGATTTTGTTGCTCTTGAGGATGTGGATGACGCTCGTCTTGAAGAGTTAATCACTACGAGAATCGCTGAGGTCGAAGGTGTTGAGTTATCAGGCCTGCCACTAGCACATGCTGAAGTTGTGAGAATACTGAAAACTTCTAAGCATCCGGAAAGTAAAAAGCTGCAAATAGTAACAATAGATACCAAATCTGGGGAGCGGGAAATAGTATGTGGGGCTTCGAATGCTCGAGAGGGCTTGGTAACTGCTTTTGTAGCTCCAGGTGGTGTAGTTGCCGATGGTAAGGGTGGTAGTTTTACTATAGAGACAAGGAAAGTTGCGGGTGTAGAAAGCCCAGGCATTTTAGTTTCTGCTTCGGAGTTGGATGTTGCTGCGGAATCAGATGGTATCTTGGAGCTGGATTCGGAGTTTGAGTTGGGAACTTCCTTAACTCAAATATTTGGTGAAGTAGATACTGTTTTTGAAATTGATAATAAGTCTCTCACCCATAGACCTGATCTCTGGGGACATTACGGATTCGCCAGAGAGTTATCTGGAATTCTTAGAAAGCCTTTGATTTGTAATTTGGATGAGTATTCTGATGCGACCTCCAGGGGCCAAGACAAGCTTGGGAGTATTGCTACTTCTACTGAGTTGAGCGGGTGGACCGTAGAGAATGAGACTAAGGATGGGTCTGCTAGATTTACCGTTGTTGAAATATCCGGCGTTGAGGTTCAGCCAAGTCCAGTCAAACTACAGAGGCGTTTGTTCTCGGTAGGGGCGGGGATTCGAAATATTTTAGTAGATTTGAGTAACTATGTGATGTTGGAAACTGGCCAACCAAATCACACTTACGATGCTAGCGAACTTGAAGGTAAGTCTTTGGTTGTTAGGTTTGCCGATGAAAAAGAGACCTTTAGAGGTTTAGATGATAAGCAGTATAAGCTTAGTTCTGATGATTTAGTAATAGCTGATAGTAAAGGCGTTGTTGCTTTGGCGGGTATCATTGGAGGTTTTGATTCTGCGGTATCAGATAAGACCAATAGGATTATCCTGGAGAGCGCAAATTTTGATCCTGTAATAGTTCGAAAGACAGGTAAGCGTCATGGTGTTCGAACCGACGCTTCAAATCGTTTCGAAAAAGGCCGAACTCCTTTTGCTACTCCTTTAGCTACGTTGAGATTTATAGAGTTACTAACCAAATATCAGCCAGCGGTGCAGGTTAGTAGTAACTTTGTTGACTCTTTTTCAACTCAGCCCAAGCAAGTTAAGATTGAAGTGCCTGATGGGTATATAGCTCAAAGACTTGGTGTGAATCTCACAGATGAACAAGTGTCGGATATATTGGCTGGGGTTGGGTTTGAGTCGAATAGGCTAAAATCGGGCTTTGAGTATGTCGTGCCGTGGTATCGGCCAGAGCGAGATGTCTCGGAGCCGGAGGATTTAGTTGAGGAAGTTGGCAGAATTTATGGCTATGAAAATGTTCCGGAGCAGGCACCTGAAATTTCAGCGTCAGCTAGCAAGCGAAGTGCTATAAAGGAGTTAGAGTATTCAATTGCAGATTTTCTTAGAGGAGCAGGGTTTTCCCAATTTGAATCAGAAAGTTTTGTAAGCTCTGAACTAGAGTCTAGTCTGGGGTTCAAAGATAGTTCAGGGGTGTTCGTTAAGAATCCGGTTGATGTTAACAATGCCAAGCTGCGGTCTAGTCTGGTGCCGGGACTGCTTGAAGCTGTATGTTTTAACAGTAAGTATCAAAGTGATGGGCTGTTTTTTGAGATTGGCCGAGTTTATAGTTCGGAGTGCCCTGATGTTAAACCAAAGTCTCAAGCTGAGTATAAAGATGCACCAGTCTACGAATCTAGGAAATTGTCTATAGGTTCTTTTAAGTGTGCCAAGGAGACCGAGCCTGGAGAATTATTTTTTAGCCTTCGATCCCTTATTCCGAGATTAACGGGACTTATAACTTCTGAGGAAGTAAGTATCAGATCTTTCGGCATAGATACCGATTTGGCCTGCGCTTGGATGCACCCCTTTAGAGCTGGAGTGGTGGAGATTGGTGGTGTTGCTGTAGGTCAGATAGCCGAGATAAAACCTAGCTTGGTAAACAAGTGTAGAGCGGCTTGCGTTGAAATTGATTTAGAGTTGCTTCTAGATAGAAGCCTCGAGAGAGCTTTTACTTCTTTACCTAAATTCCCAGAGTCCTTTTTTGAAGTTAGTGTTGTGCTTCCCAAGCGGGATAGTTTTTCTGAGCTCAAGTCGCTTTTGGTTGCTTCTGTCTCTTCTGAGCTACTAAAAGGAGTTGAGTTCCTGTCACTTTATGAAGGCGAGCCTCTTGATTCGGATATGAAGAGTGTTTCAGTAAAGCTCATGTTTGGAGCCGCTGATAGGACACTAAGTTCTGAGGAAACCGAGAGTCTCCAAGCCAGTGTAGTTGCCGCAATAGATGGCAGTGAGTATTCGTTAAGAAGCTAGATTGAAATTTTATTGATTGGTGTCCCTGTGAATGACCAACTGCTTCGGAAAAACTTTCAGAATTTTCAAGAATCACTTTTTTCTACCGACCCTTCTAGCGATGCCTCCGCTTTATGTCCCCCTTTTAGTATCGTCAAACTTGGGCCACAGTGGCTTGGGGCAGTTGTTGAGCTGGAGAATCTTTGTTGTAAAAGTCCTTGGAGCTCCACACTTTTAGAAAAAGAGTTAGATAGAACGGATTCCGTCTCTTTTGGCGTTACCTATAAAGAACGATTGGTAGGACAGACATTTAACTATGTTGTTTTAGACGAACTGCATATATTGAATATCAGTGTTCATCCGGATTTTAGAGGCTTGCGCCTTGGTAAGTTTATCCTACTCTCGATTCTCCAAGCGGGAGTAAAGATTCACTCTAAACTTGCTACTCTCGAGGTAAGGGAATCTAACCGAGAGGCAATAGGGCTTTATCACAGCTTGGGGTTTTCGCTTAGTGCTGTAAGAAAGAATTATTATCAAGATAATGGGGAAGATGCCCTGGTTTTGGATAGACTTATTTTAGAGAGCGAATATGGTGCTTTAGAGGCCTTAAAGACTGGAATTGTCGATTCGCTAAGCCTTCGGGATCGCTTTGAGAAAAGTTGACTTTTAAGCAAAAGAATTGTATCATACGCAGCTTCTTACGAAGCGCTATCTTTCTGAATTGATTGATATAATCTTATCTCAGAGTTTTATAACAGAGCATTATCTTGGGTTTACATATGGCTAAGGCAAAAAAGACTACATACGAATTTTCCGAAGGGGATAAGGTAGTATACCCAGCCCACGGAGTTGCTGTTGTAGACTCCATTGAAGTGAAAAATGTCGCTGGCTCTGAGCACACTTTTTACCATCTTTCTGTTCTTGAAACTGGTATGAAAATAATGATTCCGCTTAGTCGTGTCGAGACCGTCGGATTGCGTAAAGTTGTTGATTCTAAGACAGTGGACAAAGTTTACGATATCTTACGTGACAGAAATGTGACAGTGGATACCCAAACTTGGAACAGACGACATAGAGAGTATACTCAAAAAATCAAAACTGGTTCTGTTTACGAAATTGCCAAAGTGATACGTGATCTGTCCGTATTGAAAGGTGATAAGGAGCTCTCGTTTGGTGAGCGAAAGATGCTCGACACTGCCCAAGGTCTATTGGTGAAAGAAATATCAATTGCCAAATCACGCACAGAAGATGCTGTCTTAAGCGAGTTGAACGAGCTCTTTGACTGCCACGCTGCGTAGTTTCGATAATCTACATATCTTTAGTTTGTAAATGTCGACATTTCCTTCCCTAGCTGCAGTAGTTCCGTGCGCAGGGTCGGGTGAGCGCATGGTTGGTAGTGGCGCGGGCGCTGGGGAATCAAAACTATTTATAGAGCTTCCCTCTGGTAGGCCTGTGTTAGCAGAGGCCATGCTTGCTCTCCTAGAGTCTGAGTATTGTCAGAGTTTAACTCTAGCTATACGGGAGCAAGATAGAGAACCTATCCAAAATTTGGTCGAAACCTTTTGTAAGTCTGCTTCGGTTCACTTAGTTTCTGGAGGTGCCACCCGCCAAGAGTCTGTTTTGAGGGCTATAGAGTCTTTAGGTAAGGACCCCGATTTCATACTAGTGCATGATGGGGCTAGGCCCATGTGTCCAAAAGTTGATATTGACCAGGTCTGTCAAAAAGCTTTTGCGACAGGAGCAGCCATTTTAGCATGTCCGGCTACATCTACGGTTAAGCTCACTGAAGGCGAAAATGTCGAGTCAACCATTGATCGAAGTAAGGTGTGGCTTGCACAAACACCCCAAGTATTTTCTATAGAAATATTGCTAGATTCCCTGGAGAAAGCGAGCAAAGCGCAATATAGTGGCACTGATGAAAGTTCATTGGTGGAGTTTGCTGGTTATCCTGTGGCGATAGTTAGGGGATCTTCGACTAATATTAAACTGACCGATGCTGGAGATTTAGAGCTGCTTAAGGGCCTCTATGCCAAGACCAAATGAGATATCGGTAGTATTTCAATTGGGTGAAAGTTAAAGATTCTGCAGAGAAATCTTTGTTTGCTCGGTAGCGGTTATAAGGTTTTATAAACTTAGAGTTTGACCATCCCAGGATAGGGCAATTGAATAATCAGAATTTTCTCGCAAATATTTATTCCCCTGATTGTGGTCGACATCGTGTGAAATGTGAGTCAGCCAGGTTTGTTTAGGCTTTATCTTTGCTACCTCTTGAATTGCTTGATCAAGACTTAGGTGGGTCGGGTGAGGGTCGTAGCGCAGACCATCAAGAATCAAAATTTCTAAGTTCTCAAGTAAGCAGTAACTCTTCTTAGGTATTTCGGAGCAGTCTGTTAGGTAAGCGAAATTGCCAAAGCGATATCCAAATATTTCCTGTTTCCCATGGAGAATGGGGATAGGTATTACTTTTACTCCAAATAGATAAAAAGGCTCTCCAGCTTTGATCGGGAAAAGGTCCAACTTTGCAGTCGCTCCTCCTTGATAGTTCGGATCATCTTTAAAAACATATGCGAATTTATCCTCTAGCTCATCAACAACACCTCGGGAACTGTATACTGGAATTCGCTTCCCATGAATAAAATTAAATACTCTTACGTCGTCAATACCATGACAATGGTCCGCATGTGCGTGGGTATAGAGTACTGAACGAACATCTGTGATCTCTGCTCTTAGGGCTTGTTGACGCAAGTCCGTGGAGGTATCAATTAAGCAGCTGCCAATTGTATCTTCCTGATCGTCAGTATTATAATTTTGTTCGGGCGGAATCTTAGGGGCATTGGGATCGATGTCATCTTTGGTAAATTGTATATAAACTGAGCACCTAAGCCTCTTATTGACAGGCTCAATTGAAGTGCAAACTCGGCATTTGCACCCAGGGACGGGGATTCCTGTAGATGTTCCGGTGCCTAGTATGGTTACTTTCATATTCAACCCTGAAATGTAGACTAATTAGAATTTTGCAAGTAATTTACTTGGCAATTATTGCCTTTGCTAAAACACTCAGCTCGTCGCTCCCAACTGTTGTTTAGTTTATTGCTAAGGGCTATATTATGACGGTCGCCCGTCTTGGGAAACAGGGATATTTATACTTGGACCCAGGTCATATATTGTAGGTTGTAGCCTATGCTTAAGCTTATATAAAGGTAGATTTCGCAGGACCGATATTTGTTGGCCTTATTAGAAGTTGACCTTGTAAGCTATTTTATTGTTTTAAGTTAACTGGATTTAAGTAATGAGTTCTGAAGAAGAGAGAGCTGATGAGTCGGCACTCAAAGTAGTTGATCGCCGCCGCTTTAATGAAGAGGGTGAGCTCAAGGATGGGGCAGCTAATCAACGCAATTCTCCAGCAGATGGAATTGTAGATGGTAGTACAAAAGCTACGCCTCGCTCATCGGTAGAGAAACCTGTACTAAATTCGAAGCCTGAGACAGAGCTTACTAATAGTAGAGAGGAATCCAATTCTAAAGGAAAAGAAATGAAGGAATCTGTAAAACCCAAACCAGAAGAAACTAGCGGTACTGAGCAGGAGCAGTATTCAGCCTCTACATTGAATTTTTCCACGTTCGTTATGGGGCTTGCCCATCAAGCATTTATTCTGCTTGGGAAGGTTGAGGATCCATATACTGGGAAAATGAATGTAAATATTGAAGGGGCTCGTCAAACTATCGATACTATTGCGATTTTAGAAGAGAAGACTAAGGGTAATCTGACTTCAGATGAAGAGAGATTGGTCAAAGAGGCCTTAGCAGGATTAAGAATGGAGTTTGTCAAAAGCTCTAAAGAGAATACTTAGAATGACTTCTTTGTAAAATTTCTTTTAAATATTTTCTGAGGTTTTGCGTCTCAAACTAAATATTTGTGAGATGCTAGCCTGCTTGGGTAAGTAGTTTCAATTTAATTAAGACTTTTTAATATGCTAGGGATGATGAAAAATACGGAATTCTTTGTGGTGAGATATTTAGTATTGGTAAGTGTTTTAACTTGTTTTGTTTCTCCGGTCGCTGCTAAGGACAAAAAGCTTTGGATTGATTCTTCCGAAGCTTCTGCTCCTGTAGAGATGAAATTGCCCAGTTTTGCGCCGATTATAGATACTTTGGGGCAGTCTGTTGTCAATATTTCGATTTCGGGAACAGAGAAAGGTAATAACGCCGAACAGGAGTTGTTGAATCAACTGTTCCGTGGACCCCAAGCTCCAAAAGCTAGCCCTAAACGTGAATTTAGAAGTTTAGGTAGTGGCTTTGTGATCTCCGAATCAGGTTATATTATCACCAACAACCATGTTGTTGAGAAAGCTGATAAGATTAAGATTAGTTTCAAAGATGATCGAAAATCCTATACGGCCAAGATCGTGGGTAGAGATGCCAAGACTGACCTGGCTTTGATTAAAGTAAATGTCAAAAAGAAATTGAAACCGGTTGTTTTCGGTAAAAGTGATTCTCTAAGGCCAGGTGATTGGGTGATAGCGATTGGGAACCCCTTTCGCTTGGGGCATACTGCTACAGTTGGAATCGTGAGTGCTCTGGGCAGAAAAATGCCAGGTGGGGGACCGTATGATGATTTTATCCAGACAGACGCTTCGATAAATCCAGGTAACTCCGGAGGGCCACTCTTTAATTCTCGAGGTGAGGTTGTGGGAGTAAACACAGCAATCTACAGTCCTGGCCGACTTGGTGGTGGAGGGGGATTTAACATAGGAATAGGTTTTGCAACCCCGATTAGCCTAGTTAAAAGCATCGTTTCGCAATTACATCAGGATGGAAAAGTTACCCGCGGGTGGCTGGGAGTCTTGATTCAAAGCATTACCCCAGATCTAGCCGATGCGATGGGCTTGGATAGCCTTGAGGGTGCCCTTGTTGCAGAAGTCATGGACGGTGGCCCGGCTGAAAGTGCCGGAGTAAAGCGGCGAGATATTATTGTAAAGTTTAACGGACAGCCAGTAGTTGAAAATGATCAACTTCCTTTAATGGTTGCAGAAACAAAGATTGGCAAGGTCGTCGAGATGGAAGTAATCCGTGATGGAAAACTCAAAACTCTTGATGTTACAATTGAGCAACTAAAGGATATTAAGGCTCCTGAGGTAGTAGAGGAGAAGGTTAAGAATACCACCGGGGCAATAGTGCAGGATTTGACCCCCGAGATTTCTCAATCCTTAGATGTCGATAAGCTAAAAGGTGTGGTTGTGACCGGAGTCCAACCGGGTAGTGCGGCGGAGCGAGCCGGATTAGCTCGTGGAGACGTTATTCTTGAAGTTGCTGGCAAGCAGGTTCGAAGTTCAAAAGAATTTTATAAGTCGACCAAAGGCTTTAAGGACGGTGATATATTGTTGCTTTTAATTCACCGGGCTGGAGGAACTTTGTTTATGACTTTGAAGAATGAATAATTAGAAGATGACTAGAGCCTCTTGGCGTGTCTCATTATTGGCTGTTTGTTTGATCTACCTTTTCGTTGCTGGAGCGTGCAGCTTCAAAAAACAGTATCGGGAAAATGGGCATAAATATCAGGACATCTCTAATCCGAAGCTGAGAAAAAAATTGGCGAAAGAGGGTAAGTATTTGGTTACGGTTGCCTCTTGTGGAAGTTGTCACGGGGATGATCCCGGAGACCCAAATTCGCCACTTAGTGGGGGAAGAGTTGTAACTGATAATGGCAGGAAATTAGTAGCATCCAATATTACCTCTGATTTAAACACTGGTATTGGTAACTGGAGTGTCGGGGAGATTGTTCGAGCCCTAAAAGCTTCTATCTCCCAAGGGGGTAAGAAGATTGCAAGTGGTCCACACTTGGGTTACTCGGGTCTTAGTAGCGCCGATTTAAGAGCTATTGCTGTATATCTGAAATCAACGACAGCCGTTGAGAATGACCTAGCAGAGAATAGTATTCAAACGGGCAAACAACTTTTGGTGGGAAGTTTATTCCCTTCCAAAGTGACTTCCAAAGGCTATACTACCACTCCTCCGGAGACGAGAAGGGGTGAGTATCTCGCCAATAGTGTTAGCAACTGTAAAGCCTGCCATACCCCAGAAGAGCGGATGTTGGGAAGCGATAAAGCATTTTCTGGCCTTGATGAGAGCCTTTTAGACAGTGTCCAGAGGTTACCAGGGGCCCGAGAAGATTTCTCTTTTCCTGTTAAGGGGCCCAATGTTCGCCTTAAAAATTCTCAAGTCTGGGATAAGGATTCGTTGTTGAAGTTTTTAAGTTCCGGTGCGGTTCCTGGTGGAAGTGTTGTAGCGAAGGTTTGGTGCCCATGGCCCTATTTTGCTAACTTTACGGCAAAGGATAAGAATCTTCTTGCCGATTATTTGTTGTCCTTAGAGCCGTAGTTCACCCCTAATCAAGATCGGGAGATATTTTGTTACTTGCAGTTGAAACTAGTTGTGATGAAACAGCTGTGGCTATCCTCAACCCGAAGGACGGAACTTTGTTGTCCAGTGTTGTTTCTTCTCAAGTAGAGGCACATTCTCCCTATGGAGGAGTAGTGCCTGAGTTGGCAGCTCGCCAACATGTAACTGCCTTGCCAATTATTGCAGAAGCGGCTCTTAGCGAGGCAGAAATTGCCTATAGCGATTTAACAGCTATCGCCGTTACTCGAGGTCCTGGATTAAAGGTTTGTCTTCTGGTTGGAATATCCTGGGCAAGGACTTTGGCTTGGGGCCTGAAGATTCCACTTCATGGAATTAATCACCTCGAGGGCCATTTATATGCTCATGAGTTAGAGCCAGGTGGGGGAGAGGCTGAGTATCCTAGGTTAGTTCTTTTGGTTTCAGGTGGCCACACTGTTTTGGTCTTGGCTAAGGCATTTAGAGATTATCAGATCGTGGCGGAAACGGAAGATGATGCAGCAGGAGAGGCTTTTGATAAATCAGCAACCCTTCTAGGACTTCCTTACCCTGGGGGGCCGGA
>CALKYB010000241.1 GCA_938003565.1 uncultured bacterium | reverse complement strand
ATCCCCGGTGCAGGTGTAAGCTCTAGCCCAAATCCATCCACTTTTACTAGGTCGAGTTTAATAGGTTATTTTATTGGACTTATTATAAAAGGAGTGCTTCGACTGAAATCTGCAAAATTAGACTCTACTGTTACACAAGTCGCGGACATCACAGTTTTTACACTTAGCTGGGTGAGGACTAGCTAGAGCAGGAACCCCATCGGCTACTGCGTTCATTTCGTCAACTAATGTTTCAAGCCAACGCTGTTTTTCGTCACTATTCTTGACCCTCACCATTCGTCGTTTCTTCCCCATTAGTAAAATACCATAAGGCGAGGATTTTCCAGTTTTCTCTTCGATCAAGCGAAGGTAAGCAATTATTTTTATGACATGTCTATCTTGAATTTTACTACTAAGGGGAACTAGGTCTACTGGGATAAGGAAACTCTTCTCTTTGACTATTGCATCAGGTCTTCCTCTTAAGCCTAGTTTGCTTGATGAGAATGTTTGGCTCGGGAAAGTGGCGTCGTTCTTTAAGGCGACAATTGTAGTGTGAGATTCGAGTTCTGAGTTTTCAGAAAGTTGGGAGTATTTTCTTTCAAAAAAGTCCCAAAAGAATATTAACAAGCCTAGAATGAGCAGCAATAAAATGATCTCTAGGGGTATAGCACCAGGCCCAATTCCTCCTAAAAAATTTTGTAGAAACTCTTTCAATTGGATTTCAATTCCTTAAACCATTCTCTTGGATGCAATTTCCATCATGAAAACTACAATAACTAGCATGACAAGTAAGACATATGCGACTTTGGCATAGAGTTTGATTTTTGCAATATCGCTATGTGTGCTGATCCATTGCTGTCTGCTTGCGGCAGCCTCTTTGGAGGACTTATAGTTGGTTTTTTTACTTTCTTTGGTGAGTTTAAGTTTCCAGGATTCTGGGCATACCACGTAGGTAGCCAAGTCATTGGCATCAATGGTCAGTTTTGAATGATCTTTGTTTTCGTTCATGAATTTAGAGTTACCAAATAATCAGGGTATTGAATGAAGCTGTTTTGCGCATGAGAAAAGTGCGAAAGACAGGGTAGCATTCAATAGCTAGCAAATTTGTAACAGCAAGCGCGCATATCATCAACTCAAATGTAGGAGTCCAGCCCATAGCTACTTGAGGGGAAAGGTGTCAAATAGACTGATTTCTATAGTCGCTCCAGAGCCTCGAGAGCTAAGTAGAGTTCGCTCGATCCTAATTGAGATCCCTTTGGACATTTTAATCTGGAATTTATAGAAAGAATGATCTTTTGGCGCTCCGCGAGAAGTTTGTCGAGTTGCTCTGAGGTAACGATTTCGTCTTTCAAAACTAAGGATCGAATTTTTTGGGCAGCCGTATTTCTAAAAGACTTTTGAAGTTTTTTGAGGGCTGAAGTTTCATTGTTGGAGCTGCTAGGATTAAAGTGGCTTTCTGAAATGGCCGAATCTAGTCCTATTTCAGAGTAGAACTTTGAGACGATTTTTGAAACTGAGTAAAGATCTGCCTTAGAGTCCACAGCAATAGATGCAGCTTCGAGGTTTAAGCATCGCAGTGAGGCGAGGCAAAGTCTTCTAATAGTTGAGTCAGGTATAGATACAGCCTGAAGCTCATCAAACAATCCATTGTCTTCGAATCCATAGGAGTCTTCAAATTTACTGAAGCCTTCTAAGCTTTGACTGACCTTATTGAACAGTTCTTCAAGACTTGGGTCACTCAAGTTGCCATTGCTAAGGAACCAAACAATTCCTTCCGATACAATACTACGTAGTTTTTTAATTGCGAAAATCTGCCCAGGCAAAGACTCGGGTGATGATAGGAGGTGTAATTCTTGGAGAATCTCTCTTCCCTCAACTAGTTCCATTACGACTAAAAAGGAAAGAAGAACCTCTATTTCGTCGCATTGAAAACTGTCTGAAATTTGTTCTAGAAAAACTGGCCCCATAAGATCGGTAAAACAGTTTGCGGCTTCAGTTGAAATAATTTCCTTTCTGAGTGGATGCGCTAGGATATCCTTCTTGTAGCGAGAGGTGATCTCGTCTGGAAAGTAAGAGAAAAGATAGCGATCTAGGAAAGAATCTTCGAGTCGTTCACTACTAAGAAGTGTTTCAGCAGACCACATTTTAGAATAGGCAAGTACAAGAGCCGATTCTGGTCTGGTTAAGCCTTTGTCTTGAGATCGACGTTTTCTCAAGATTTTAGAAGAAGGGAGAAACTCGCCAGCGCGATCAAGACCTCTTTTCTTTTCTAGAAAATCAATGAAAGAAGAAAAGTCTGAAATGTTTCTACGACTGTCATCCCCAATTACAGAAAGAGCTGAGCATTGAGAGCGGTTATGGTAGAGAACTCTTTCACAAAATTCACCAGCGAAACTCTCAAGGATCTCATTTCTCTCTTCTCTGCTAATATCAGCACGTAGCTCAGGTTCTTTGAGGAGAATTTTAAAATTAACTTCCTGATCGGAAAGATCAACACCACCAGAGTTATCAACGGCATCGGTATTTAGTTTGCCACCAATTTTTGAAAATTCGATTCTAGCCAGTTGCGTAAGGCCCAGGTTGCCACCTTCGCCGATAACCTTCGCCTGTAGTTCTTTGGCACTAATTCTGACATCGTCATTGGATGGATCTCCAACTTCCAAATTACTCTCATCGCTAGAGCGAACATAAGTTCCAATACCACCATTCCATAACAAGTCTACCGGTGCTCTTAGGATGGACTTAACAACTTCCTCCCCGGATAGAACTTTGCAATCTATGCCAAGTGTTTCTGCAGCTTCTTTAGAAATTGGAATTTCTTTTGAAGATCTATCAAATATGCCTCCACCCGCAGAGATTATTGACAGGTCATAATCGGTCCAGTCGGAACGTGGAAGAGAGAAGAGTCTCTCTCGCTCAAGGAAACTTTTCTCGGTTAGGGGCTTTGGGTCAATAAATATGTGTTTGTGATTGAAAGCGGCAACAAGCTTTGTGTTCCTACTTCTCAACATTCCGTTGCCAAAAACATCTCCTGACATGTCACCTATGCCAACACAAGTGAAAGGAGTTTTGTCAGGGTTGATTCCGATTCTACGGAAGTGATGTACTACAGCCTCCCAGGCACCCTTTGCTGTGATTCCTAACTTTTTGTGATCATATCCATTGCTTCCACCGGAGGCAAAAGCATCGTCGAGCCAAAATTTAAACTTATCTGAAGCTATGGTGTTTGCGAGATCGCTAAATGTTGCAGTCCCTTTGTCTGCCGCAACTACTAGGTAAGGATCATGACTATCATAAACTACCATGTTCTCGGGGTGAACGATTTTATCAGCTACTCGATTGTCACTAAGTTCCAGCAAGCAGTTAATGAACTCTTTGTAACCTTTCTCAACTAGCTGAGATAAAATTCTTCTGTCGGAGGAACGTTCCTTTAGAACAAAACCACCTTTAGCACCTTCGGGTATGATGATCGCATTTTTAACTCTTTGCGTTTTCATCAAACCGAGTACTTCAGTTCTGTAGTCCTCCGATCTTTCACTCCAGCGTAGTCCACCCCTTGAAACCATACCGCTTCTCAGATGAACTCCTTCGACACGAGGACTGTTAACGAAAGTCTCAAACAAAGGCCGTGGATTGGGCATAGTTTCAACAACGCCACAGTCGATTTTCATAGCGACACAGCCAGGATAGTCTGGCGAGAAAGCGTTTGTCCTTACAATCGCGTCGGCTACGTTGAGCAGGGCTCTCAGGGCCCGGTCGTGTGTTAGTCTTGGCACAGATTTTAAGGAGGCAAGAAAATCCACTCGAATGCGATTCATTTCAGAAAGTCGATCACTTTTGGAAGATAGACCATTTTTAGGATCAAACTTTGCCTCCATATACTCTACAAGCAAGGATGCGGCCTGGGGATGTTTTACCAACGCTCGTGCGATAACCCGCTCAGAAGCAAAAGTTTTTAACTGCCATAAGTAATGCTGCAATGCTCGAAGAATGGCTATTTGATCAACTGTTAGTCCGGGATTGACCAAAAGTTCGTTTAGGGGATCGTTGTCCGATTCTCCACTTAAAATTGCTTTCAAGCCGGCGAGGAATGTGGTTTTAGCCTTGAGTACTTGCTCACGAGATGATTGACCAGGTGAGATTTCGAAACTATATATGAAGGTGTCCTTTGAAAATGAGCTGGCTAGTGGTGTAATTTTCTCACTAATAATTTTGAATCCAGTGTGTTCCAAAAGCGGGACGACATCACTGAGTGCGATGATCCCTCCCGCTTTGTATATTCTAAGATCTAGATTGCCATCGTTTTCTGGAGATTGCTCCGAGGGAACTTCCAAGGAAGCTTCGATCGGATTTTGTTCATCAAGGGCTTTTAGATGACCCATATCTAGGAGAGCATCTTCAGCCGTTCTGGAAGCTTTGTAAGATGCAGGGAAACTATTTTGGTAGAAAGAGATTAGACCAGGGTCTTTTGACTCAAATTTATTTTTGGCTTGAATTCTGAGTCTGTCGTCCCAAGTGAGGCTCATGTTAGCGACTTTGGTCTCGACGTCATCTAGATCTATGTTTTTCAATGAATCAACTCCCGACAACGGGATCGCGTAATGGATTCGGACTAGTGGATCCATTGTGATAGCCAGGCTGTGTTCGATGGAGTCAAAAGGAACTTTGAATTCATCAGCTAGAATACCTTGGATTCTGCTTCGTGCTCCCATAGTAAACCGAGTTCGCATTAGAACAACAACAAGGTAGGCAAACTTCTCTCCATGGCTGGACTGAAGGTATAGTCGAGTGGAGGAGTGTTGATGTACCTCTAGGTTTATTTCTATAATAGAGCTTAAATCATCTGTGGAGGCTTGAAATAGTTCTGACTTTGGCATGCTATCTACCAAAGAGACAATTTCCTTATAGTCGTGAGAATTAGGAAGAACCCCTTCATTTTCAATAGTGGAGTTTAATTTCTTTCTTATTACTGGAATCGATAAAGCTTCCTGCTTGATTGCTTTTGAAGTGAAGAGTCCAAGAAATACGTAGGATTCCTCCGAATCAGGGACATTGATACGAAGGGCTTCGATAAAGCTTCGTCGATGGACCCTACTGATAATAGGCAGTTTTGTGAACGCAACCAAGGATCCATCATCAGCAAAATTCTCTGAACTTTTCTCACCTAGGAGTTGGTCAAACTGTTCTTGGTAAAGAGGATCTTCGGAGCGAAAGAGCCCAAAACTTTTTGTTTCACTTTTAGTAGCTCTACTGAATCCAAGAAAAACGAAACCGCCATTTGTGAGCCATCGAAGGAGAGATGCGGCTTCGGTTCGCTCAGCGATATCAAGAGCTGCACCATCATCCAATAGGATATCGGAGATCTTTTTGGATTCGGATATTATTTCATCAAAATCTTCAGTTACAAAAACTAGTTCAGATAAAACGCGCCGAAGACGATCTTCTAATTTTTTTAACTCTGCCGCGTCTTCGATTCGTTCCAGTTCTATATACAAAAGGGAAGTATGGTTGCCATCGCTGTCTAGAAGAATGGGGTGCAGGAAGACAGAGGTGTCAAATTTAGCTACTCTAAGAAATTCTGAAACAGTATCTACAATGAAAGGACGATCACTAATCGCACTCAACAGAACAGTTACGCTCTCTCGTTCCGGTTCGCTGGGGTTGAAAACACTAACTCTGGCCGGATGGTCTTCTTTTGTTGCGTTTGTAGTCTCTCCTAAATAGTCTGTGTAGAAGTTATGGGACTCTGAGGCAATTTGCGCCAGAGTTGAAGCAGAGTATCCAAGAAGGAAGTTGTCGGTTGCTCGTTGGAAAAGCTCAGTTGCAAGACTTTTTGCGGTTACCGTGGATATATTGCTCTCTGACCCACTGAGAATTGAAAGAGCCTCTTCTCTGCGCGAGGCCGAGATTCGGATCTTGTCAGTCAGCGGTTTTGAGATTCTGCTGCTCATAAACTTCCACTAAAGTCAGCTAACCCTCTCGAGTAAGTTTGTCTAAAACTTACTCGATTCACCAGCCGACTAAACCTTCGGGCCAGCTTTGACCAATTCTGGGCTATCTTTTGCAAACTTCTCAAAGTTCGACCTAAAGCGACTAGCTAGATCTTTAGCTGCCTCAACGTAGGCGTCCTTGTCTTCCCAACTAGCTTGGGGTTGCAGTACATTCTCAGGTATCCCTTCAATAGTGTCTGGGATGGCAAGTCCAAAAATACTGTCCTCCGAGAAGCTAGCTGAGTCTAGTTTCCCGGTAATGGCTGCGTTAACCATTGCTCTAGTTAGAGAAAGCTTAATGCGGTTACCCGTACCGTAAGCTCCACCTACCCAGCCTGTATTGACCAACCAGCAATTGGTTTTGTGCTGTCTCATTTTTTCACCAAGGAGTTCAGCATAGACACTGGGCTTTAAGGGAAGAAACGGTGAGCCAAAGCAAGCACTAAAAGTTGCTTGAGGGGAGTTGCCCATTCCGGCCTCCGTGCCAGCTACCTTGGCGGTGTAGCCGCTAAGAAAATGATACATTGCCTGTTCTGGAGTTAGTCGTGAAATTGGAGGCATTACTCCGAAGGCGTCGCAAGTAAGAAATATAATGTTTTTAGGATGCGAGGCCGTTCCAGCTTTAACGAAACCATCTATATGCTCAAGAGGGTAAGCGGCTCTGGTGTTTTCAGTAAGAGAAGTATTGGAGTAGTTAGCTACTTTCTTGTCACCCTCGAGAACCACGTTTTCAAGAATCGCGCCTTCTTTAATTGCATTCCAAATTTCTGGTTCTTTCTCTTCTGTAAGATCTATGCACTTAGCGTAACAGCCTCCTTCGAAGTTAAATATTCCGTTATCGCTCCAACCGTGTTCATCATCACCAATGAGTCTTCTTTTTCCACTAGCACTTAAGGTTGTTTTGCCAGTTCCAGAAAGACCAAAAAATAGAGCCCCGTTTTCATCTCCTTCTTTGGCAATATTAGCGGAGCAGTGCATGCTTAAAACCCCTTTGAGAGGGTATAGAAAATTTAGCACAGCAAAAATGGACTTTTTCATTTCGCCGGCATAACGAGTTCCACCAATTAAAATCAAACCTTCGGTAAAGTTTGCAACAATAAAAGTCTTTGTCTTGGTTCCATGAATACTTGGATCCGCTTCGAAGAATGGCGTGTGAACGATCGTAAAATCAGGACTAAAAGACTTAAGTTCCTCAGCCTCAGGGCGAAGAAACAAATTCTTGCAAAAGAGATTTGCCCAAGCTTCTTCGTTAATAACCCTAACGCCAATTTGGTGGTCTTTGTCTGCTCCAGCGAAAGCATCACGAACAAAAAGTTCTTTTCCCTTAAGGTAATCGGCTTGATCGTTTTTTAGTTTTTCGAAATTCTCTGGACTAAGAGCGCAGTTTACAGATCCCCAATCAACATTGTTTTTGGTTTTTGCGTCTTCTACCGTGAATTTATCGTTTGGGGATCGACCGGTATGAGCTCCGGTTGTAGCAGAGAGAGCTCCTGTACTAGAAAGCTCCGCTTCATTGCGATCTAGCGCTTGAGCGATCAACTCCCTGGTTGAAAGGTTAATGTGCAATTCGCCCGTTTCTTTAATACCTTGGGTCGAAAGTGTAGCCGTCGCTGCAGCCGAAGTAGCCATATTAAAACTCCAGTTAAATAATCATTAAATTTTAGCGCAACTTCTATCATAGGCCGTATGCAACGACAAAGAGACACTCTTATTTAAGCTGGAAATATATCATAAATAAGTTATTTTTCCAGCGCGCAGCCAAATTCAGTAAGTAATTCCATTGAATTTAGGTTTTCCTAAATTTAGCTGAAAACGGATACTAAATAGGGTCTAAGAGTTTAGTTGAGGCTGAGGATAGCCATTCTAATAAAAACTCAACTAAATCAGAGGTTTAGTGAGAAAAAGAACTTAGGCAGTGTAAATTCAGATAATATGGCGGTTCTCAAGACTTAATTTCGAGATAGCCGAAGAAGTTTTAAAAAACGCTATAACCCTCTTTCTGAGGGTCTATTTCATTAGGGGTGGGTCTTTGATTTAAAAAAATAGTTTGAAGAAAGGCTATAATGCTGGCTTGAGCTCTTTACAGGGGTACTTTCCCCGGCTACGGTCCTGCCTGTCAGTGTTAGCCAAGAATAGTTTAAAGATTTGGGCTGGTGTTGACGATTTTACTTAGGGAGCCTTACTTTGGCTTCTAATTTTAAATTCTATAATTTTAGGGAGTTGTTATACTAGCTTTTTATGCGAGGAAGAAAACCGCCTGAGCGGGCGAAAACCAAAGCGGATAAGTATCCGATTAATCGTGAAATTAATGCCTCCGAGGTGATGGTTATAGGTTCTGATGGTGAGCACATTGGTGTTCTCCCGATTGCAGAAGCTTTATCCAGAGCCGAAGACGAAGGGGTTGATCTTGTTGCTGTTGCTCCAGAGGGGAAACCACCAGTTTGTCGATTGCTTGATTACGGAAAGTTAAAGTACCGAGAGCAGAAAAAGGCTGCGGAGGCGAGGAAACGAACTGCGACCAATACCGTTAAGGAAATTCGTCTTCGGTATAGCACTGAGCAACATGACCTTGATACTAAAGTTAGAAATGCTCGTAAGTTTATAGAGGGTGGCGATCGAGTTAGATTCCAGATGCGCTTTCGAGGTAGAGAGGGCGCTTATAAGGATCTAGGTTTAGAGGTGTTCGATAAAATTAAAGACTCTCTAGAGGATATTTCCATTGTTGAAGATCAGACTCCTTTACTGGGGAATCGAATGATAATGGTATTAGCACCGAAGGGAGTTAAGTAAGTTTTTTTTAAGGAAAATACTTCTCACCCCTTATTTTTGATTTAGTGGCCCAATGGAATAGCGATATTTGTTGGACGGGCCTAGACAACTCTGGCCTTTGCACTGGAGTTTAGTAGTTCTGTAAGCAGCCTACTTTTTTTTGGTTTTTTTCGGTTACTTTTGTTGGGTTTTTTTATGTTGCATCGATACTTCATTTTATTATTCCTGTTGGTTCCTTTTTCAGTTCAAGGCGAATGTCGCCATACAGACGAAGATGGTTGGGGTTGGGAGAATGGGCACTCTTG
>CALKYB010000240.1 GCA_938003565.1 uncultured bacterium | reverse complement strand
GAGGTCAGGTCTATATGGACGGGGCTAATTTGAATGCTCAGGTAGGGCTTTGTCAGCCTGGGGAAATGGGCGCTGATGTTTGCCATCTAAATCTTCATAAAACATTTTGTATTCCTCACGGCGGTGGAGGGCCTGGAGTGGGACCAATTGGGGTGGCTAAGCATCTAGTTGATTTTCTTCCGGGACATCCTTTGGAGATGGATGACTCAAAGGTGGGGCCAGTGTCTGCAGCTCCATGGGGTTCCGCCGGAGTTTTGGCTATCTCTTGGGCCTATATTAAGTTAATGGGAACTAAGGGTTTAAAGAAGGCTACTCAAGTAGCTATTCTTAATGCGAACTATCTCGCGAAGAAACTAGATTCTCATTTTCCAGTTCTTTACAAAGGGTCTAAGGGGTTTGTCGCTCATGAGTGCATTTTAGATTTACGCAGCTTTAAAAAGAACTGTGGCGTTTCAGTTGAAGATGTTGCGAAGCGTCTAATGGATTATGGCTTTCACGCCCCAACTGTGAGTTGGCCGGTTATTGAAACTTTGATGATAGAGCCTACTGAGTCAGAGTCCCTTGAAGAATTGGATCGTTTTATTGAAGCAATGATTTCAATTCGTAGGGAGATTTCCCAAGTTGAGGCGGAAGAGGTTTCTAGAGATGATAACCTATTGAAGAACGCCCCGCACACGGCTTTAGAGTTGGCTAAGGAGGATTGGTCGCATCCTTATAGTCGAGAGGAAGCTTGCTGGCCGGTGGAGAGACTGCAGGAGTATAAATTTTGGCCTGCGGTTGCTCGAATTGATTCTGCTTATGGGGATCGGAATCTCATTTGTTCGTGTGTTTCCCTAGAGGATGTGGCTGAGTAGGGAGTGTATTGAGTTTGTGTTTAGAGGGTCGGTAGCCCTTATGATGACTGACTCCTAAAAATGGGGTGGCTCTAGAAGCCATCCCAAAATTTTCTTTTTGGGATGGCTGTTAATTGAAGTTATGGAATGCAGCTAGCTAAACCATCCCAACCCCAACCATCGCCGTCGGTATCAATGCAGTCGCCCTTGACTGGAACGAATCCTAGAACTTTGCATGACTTTTGCTCTCTCTCGATCCAACCCCATCCGTCACCATCGTGGTCAATACATTCTGCATCGGGAGTTATTGGATCTTCAGAAATGTAAACTTCAGCTAGGAGGTAGTCAATAAAACCTGCGAGGACAGTTTGTTTGTATTCATCGCACATGTCTGACTCTGTTCCAGCTTCACAACTAGTTTTAAGTGTTGTTAAACTATTCTGACAATGTTCAGTGAAGCCTTTGCATCCAGGGTATTTGTCACAGGTGATTCCTTCGTAAGAAGGGTGTTCCAAGAGCATCTGAGTTGAAACTGGAGTGCCTTCCTCATAAACTATTTCGCAATATACAGCGCCATTTCTCTCCCCTTCAACACAATCGTGAGATGCGTTGTAGAGATTTGATACGCCAGACATTAATTGTTCATAGTTCGGCTCTTCTTCTGTTTGAGGCCAATTAAACGGGGTAAAAATATAGGCACAAAGGTTCATATCCTGAGGGCAACCGAACTCTAGCTCGCATAGGCCCTGATTGGTTCTAACAAAGCCATTGCTATAGGTAATTTCGCAAAACTCATTTCTTAGCCCCTCCATCTCGGATGGTTCGATAACGGACTGGCAGGATTCTATCTTGATTAGCTCCTCTGCATTGGCTGATGCTACGAGAAAAGATAGTGTAGACAGAAAAATGGTTAAGTATTTCATATTACTCCATAAAAATTGACTATATTGCACTTCGCGGTAAGAAAACAGGGTTTCTAGCCGGGTATTGACATCTAGGTTATGCTTTTTGATTTGGAAGTGTGCCCTAAAGAGTCATGGATTTAGAAGGTAATAAAGATATGAGTTTAGGGGCTTTTTGGGTGGTCTATATAGACTGGAATTAGAATATAGATTGACTCAAATTTAGCAGTTTTAATGCTTTGCAGATATCAAAGAACGCTTGATTTTTCTCATAAATTTAGCTTTACTTCCGGCCAAACGTGGAAACGTAAGAAAGAATGAAAATAATTGGTGTCTGTGGTTGGAGAGTTTCTGCTCCAAGTTTTAGAATCACATAAACTCGTACTTAGCGACTTTAGGCTAGGCAAGTTTAATTTAGGCGCCCAAAACGTAAAAGAGATTAATACAAATGGTCCTATCAGGGGAAGAAAGAAAAAAAGTATTTTCTAAACATGGTGTAAGTGACAACGATACAGGCTCACCAGAGGCCCAAGTAGCTCACATCACAGCCAGGCTGGAATATCTTCAAAATCATTTCAAAGCTAACAAGAAAGATAATCACTCACGTCAGGGATTGCTTAAAATGGTAGGAAAGAGGCGCCGTCTTCTAGACTACATCAAAGCAAAGGATGTCAAAAAGTATAGAACTTTGATTGCTGATTTGGGAATCCGTAAGTAGATCTATAATAAGGGCTTGTCTTTCTTGAGAGGTAGCCCAATCCGTACTGTCCAGGATTTTTGGACATTTCATTAAATTGCACCTAAGCACTTTTTAGAGGACTTTGGTGGCAGTAAATTAATTTCGGGCCTAGCAGGGTTCAGGATCAATATAAAAGAGTATATTTTATGAGTGCTAAAACAAGTGCAAATAGCAGAGTAATAGTAAAGGAAGAGTTTCACGGTAGTGAGCTTTCTTTTGAAAGTGGTTGGGTCGCGAAGCAAGCTCATGGTTCAGTGATTGTCAGAGCCGGGGACACCGTGGTTTTGTGTACGGTTTGTACTGCGCCTCCAAGGGAAGGTCAGAGTTTCTTTCCAATGGTCTGTGAATATCAAGAGAAGAGTTACGCGGCTGGAAAGATACCAGGAGGCTTTTTTAAGCGGGAAGGGCGACCAGCTGAGCATGAGATTTTGACATGTCGTTTAATCGACCGTCCTATTAGACCGATGTTTCCAAAAGGATTCATGGACGAAGTGCAGATTATTACCACTGTGCTTTCATGTGATGAGGTTAATGAGCCTTACACTTTGGCGATTTGTGGAGCTAGTGCTGCTTTACATATTTCTCAGCTTCCTTTTCTTGGACCAGTTGCCGCAGTTAAGGTAGGTCGAATTGACGGGAAGCATGTAATTAATCCTTCTCCGGAAGAGCAAAAAAAATCTGATATCGACATGGTAGTTGCTGCTACTAAAGATTCGATTGTAATGGTTGAGGGGGGAGCTCAATTTGTTCCAGATACGGAAGTTCTTAAGGCTCTTAACTTTGGCCATGAAGAAATCAAGAAGATTATCAGCATGCAGGAAGACCTTAGAGGTAAGGTTGGGGTGGATAAAGTTGAATTTATTCCCGTTGAAGATGATAAGGCTCTTGCTGAGAAAGTAAGTGGGTTTGCCACTCCTAAAATTATTGAAGCTTTAAAAATAACTTCCAAACATGACAGAAAAGAGGCCCTTAGCGCTATAAAGTCTGAGTTTCTTGAATCACTTTCAGAAGAGGAAGCTAAGGAGAGGCGCTCCGAAGTTAGTGATATCTTCTCTGGTATCTTGAAGCATCAGTCCAGAGCGATGATTATCAATACTAAGACTAGAATCGATGGGCGTGGCCTTGCCGATGTTCGGCCGATTGAATGTGAAGTTGGTTTTATCCCTAGAGCCCATGGCTCAGCGTTATTTACGCGGGGTGAGACGCAGGCGATTGTTACAACGACTCTTGGTACCTCAGCTGATACTCAGAGAATGGACACGTTGATGTCCAAGACTGGGGATGAGCGTAGCTTTATGTTGCATTATAACTTCCCTCCTTATTGCACAGGTGAAGTAAAAATGATGAGAGGAACTGCTCGACGAGAAGTTGGTCATGGTGCATTGGCTCAGAGAGCTGTGGAGAAGATATTACCAGGTGAGGACTATCCTTACGTAGTTAGGATTGTTTCTGATGTCACTGAGTCCAACGGCTCGAGCTCGATGGCTTCTGTTTGTGGTGGCAGTCTCTCGTTGATGGATGCTGGTGTTCCCGTAAAGGACGCTGTTGGTGGTGTTGCCATGGGGTTAATTAAAGAGGGTGAGGATGTAGCAGTTCTTACAGATATCCTAGGGGACGAAGACCATTTTGGAGACATGGACTTTAAAGTTTGTGGTAGTAAGGAAGGAATTACTGCTCTTCAAATGGACATTAAGTGCACAGGTCTTTCTCAGGAGACCATGGAGAAAGCTCTCCAACAGGCTAAAGAGGGTAGAACTCATATTATTGAAGAGATGGAAAAAGCCATTTCTAAGCCGCGTGGAGAGATGAGTCAGCATGCACCGCAAATTCATACCATGAAGGTTAACCCAGATAAGATTCGGGATATCATTGGACCAGGTGGTAAAACTATTCGGTCGATTGTTGAAACTACTGGTGTGAAGATTGATGTAGAAGATGACGGAACAGTGAGAATTGCTAGTTCTGACGGAGCATCAAGTAAAAGAGCAATTGAGATTATTGAAGGCTTAACTGAGGAAGCTGAGATCGGAAAGGTCTATGCTGGCGTGGTTAAGAAGATAGTTGATTTTGGAGCCTTTGTTGAGATTCTTCCTGGTGTGGAAGGCTTGGTTCATATCTCTCAGCTAGAAGATAAGCGAGTTGAGAAAGTTGCGGACGTAGTATCAGAAGGTGAAGAAGTGATGGTTCGCGTGCTAGATATTGACCGCCAAGGTAAGATTCGACTTAGTAGAAAAGACGCCATGGAATCTGGAGACGGAGCAGCGGCTCACTAATCTAGTAAACTAAAATCTAGACGTAAAAAAATTGAAGGTGGCTTTTTTGGCCGCCTTTTTTATTTCTTGTTGACTGTCTATTCTAGGAGGATCTACGAGAATAAGGCTTTTTGTTCTCAACTCTGAGGCGCAGTATATACCCAACATTTCAATCGGTTATGGCTTAAGTTAATGGCATTCCAGTATATACCCCGCCCACTATAAACTTCGGCATTTATAAATAATCTTCACCCCGGGGTATAGCAGTGCGCTAGCACTGCCAGTAAATTATATACTGAAACCCATTTATGACT
>CALKYB010000239.1 GCA_938003565.1 uncultured bacterium | reverse complement strand
TGAGGAAAAATTAAATCATAAGAAAATAGTCCTAGAGTTGTTGGAGCGATTGAAGTCTACGGATTCTCGCGCCCGAGAAAGGGCGGGTATCGCTCTGAGAGGCTTTGTAGGGGAGGGAGATGAGAATCTTCTGGGGGAGGTTTTAAAGTCTGGAGTTGGGGATAGTGAGGTAAAACAATTTATAATTGAAGCATTAGCTAGAACTCAAGGGGTTGCCGCCGTTGATAGTCTCATTTTCGAGTATGATCACAGCAATGAGAGCGGTAGGATAGCTATTGCTAGGGCACTTGGAAACTTTTCAACCCGCCGCTCAGAACTTTTTATTTATAAGATTATTAAAGGTGAAGTGCCGTTTTCCAATAATATTTTAAGGGCTGCGTATTCATCTCTTGGGAAAATTAATACAGCTTCCTCCCGTCAAGTTTTAAACTCCCTGGCGAAGAATCCTAATGTTCGAGTAAACAGTGGAAACAAACACGCTATTGATAGGGCGTTGTTGCATTCTGAGAATAAATTGGACTTAGAGGCTGTCGATAAAGGAATTCCTGGCGGGAGTAAGTTGCTACTTAGATATAAGGGCACTCAGTATCATTTTTTTCACCCAGCTTTTAGGGATCAAGGCGCTGTTAAGCCTTGGTTGTTAATTTGTGTTCATAGTAGTGAGATGAAAACTAAGAATCTATTCGATCATTGTCTCAATTTGGCGAAATCAAAAAACATAGCAGTCTTAGTTCCAGTTTTCGATTATTATAATTTCCCAGATTATGGAAATTTGGATTATCGTTCGTCTTCGATTCGTTCTGACCAGAGATTGTGGCAAATTGTTCGTCATGTATCAGAAGTTTCAGGCCTGCAAACTCGTGAAATGTACTTGTACGGGGTAGAGCAAGGAGCGGACTTTGTTACCAAATTGGCGATGATTTATCCTGGTAAGTTTGCTCGTACGGTTGCTGATAATCCCCGATATCCTCGATTGGATAAAACTAAATTGATGCCCTTTGGTTTGGGGGAGTCTTCCTTTCTTCCGAATCTGACCTATGACTTAGCTGGTTTTATTAAGTCAGATTACTTGGCTTTCACCCCACCACGGAAGACTAGGCGTGGAGCGCCGAGCTTTTTTCAAACTCTTAATAGAGAAGCCTTAAGGAGTGGTTATTCAAATCGTGTGGGTTTTGTTGAGTCTGGAGGCCCAAGTAAAGATAATTCACCGGTTTCAAGGAAGGCTAAAAATTTTATGTTTGCGAATCAGAAGTGACAGCTGTTTTTTCAAAAAGAGTTTGATTTAATCACTACTTCAAAGAGTAGCCAGGAAAATAATTGAAAAATAAAAACGAACATAATAAGTCACGAAGCTCTAGTCTTAGAGCACTGTTAGGTATGCTGGTTTCTGGCATTTTTCTTCTCTGGCTTTTTAGAAGTGTTGAAATTGATAAGATAAAAACGGCTTTTTCGGAAGCTGATAAAGGTACAATTGCTTTCGCTTTTGTTTTAATGTTTTTTACTTATGCTTTGCGCTCGATGCGCTGGAGAATATTCTTTTCTGAAAAACCCCCTAGTTATCTAGATTCTTATCGTTGCTTAATAGTTGGTTTTTTTATGAATAATAC
This sequence comes from uncultured bacterium, assembly GCA_938003565.1. Lineage (GTDB taxonomy): Bacteria > Bdellovibrionota_C > UBA2361 > SZUA-149 > CALKYB01 > CALKYB01. The sequence continues at coordinate 11,360 of CALKYB010000239.1, read as the reverse complement.
TTTGCCAGCGCGGATGGGAGAGTTTGTAAGGGCTCACCTTGGGGGTAAGGCCACTGGTCACAGTCGAAGTACAGTTCTGGCCACAGTGGCTGGGGAGAGGTTAGCTGATGGTCTCTGTATTAGTATTCTCTTTGCTTCTTTATTCTATTTTTTCCCAGGTTCAATTCAAAGTCAAAATGCCTCCGATGTATTGAAGGTTGCTGTATTGTTTGGAATGGCAGGTCTAGGTACGGTAGCCACCTTACTGTGTCGGGATAGGGTATTTGCTGTTTTAGAAAAGTTAGCTCAGATAGTGCCAGGGCATTTGTCGGATTTTGCCCTTGTTAAAATCAAGAAATTTATTGTTGGTCTCGAGCCAATATTGGAACCCAAAAGAGCGCTTTTGATTTCAGTTTGGTCAGTGCTGGTTTGGGCTTTAGAGCTTTATATTTATTTTTTGGTAGCGAAAGCCTTTAGCGTGCAACTTTCGCTTGGAGGATTGGCACTATTTTTGGCGGTAGTGAATTTTAGCTCTTTGATTCCTGCAGCTCCGGGAGGAATTGGTGTTATAGAAGCAATTGGAACAGCAGCTTTGGTTAATATTGGAGTTAATCGAGAGACTGCCTTTTCTATGGTTGCACTGCAGCACATGATTCAGATTCTTGTCGTGGGTTTGCCAGGAGCCTATTTTTTCTTTAGGCAAATGAGGGGTAAACTTCCTGAATCTCGTATCGAAGATGATCTTGACGCTGCGGATTTGTCAGATAGTCGAGTAGCTGATGTTAGTGATTCAGTTCCTAAATCTATTGCAGGCCAGCATTGCTTTGAGAGTAAACCCGAGAATGGTCTATGGTTATCAGTTGTTGTTCCTGCCTTTAATGAAGCAGAGAGAATTTCGCGAACTCTTGTTTCTATGACGGAGTATTTAGACTCACGAGAGTTGGACTATGAAATTATAGTGGTTAGTGATGGAAGTACCGATGAGACGGAGAAAGTTGTAGCTGGTTTTGAAAATTTATCTTCTAAGGTGAAGATTTTGTCCTATCCAAATAATAAAGGTAAAGGCTATGCTGTGCGCTATGGAGTTGCCAATGCCAAGGGTCGCTTGATTTTATTTGCTGATGCAGATGGCGCGACTCCTATTGATGAGCTTAGCCGACTTGAGAGTGCGATGGAGGGTGGCTCACAGATTGCCATTGGTTCGAGAGCACTTTTTTCTAAGGATACAGATGTTGAGACGGTTTGGTATCGAAGATTTTTAGGACGTATTTTCAATGGTTTTGTAAATTTTATTATACTTCCTGGAATCGCCGATACTCAGTGTGGCTTTAAGTTATTTCGACATGATATCGCAAAGGATCTGTTTGCTACACAGAAAGCGGATCGCTTCTCTTTTGATGTGGAGATTTTATACTTAGCTCGTAAAAGAGGTTATAAAATCGCTGAAGTGCCCATCAATTGGACTAATATTGAAGGATCTAAAGTGGATCTTGTTCGCGACTCCATTGCAATGGGCTTTGATATTGTTAGGTTTCGCATAAATGACATGCGTGGTCGCTACAAGGTATACTGAAACCATTATAAATTTCGGTATTTTAGTTTACCTTCAATAGTTTCAGTATATAATTTACTGGCAGCGCTAGCGCACTGCTATACCCCGGGGTGAAGATTATTTATAAATGCCGAAGTTTATAGTGGGCGGGGTATAAATGCCTAGGGAATCCATCGGGTGATTTTTGGTCCAAGTGAATTCGCCAGAGGCAGCGGCAACTTCTGCCAACATTTTACCATTAGCTCAAACTTAGTGCTGTTGGGGTTGACGTCTGGAGCATCTGAGTTGTTGAGACTGTAGTACCAAAAAAGAGGCTTTTCTTTTGAGCCCCATTGTTTTTTAAAGCGCAGTGTTCCTGAGTTGACATTGGAGCGGCCAAAATCAAACACCCTGTACTCGTCTCTGATTGCTTGTTTAATAGTCGCCCAGTAAAGAAGCATATTGGGTGACTGCTTATTGTAAGATCTCAAAGAGGAAGCCCAAGGAATTTCAGTGCATCTGCCGCAGCCAATAGTTATGCCGGCAGCAACTGGCTTGACACCATCCCATACAGTAATTACTCGAGCTTTCGTCGTAAAACTCTTAACGGAATTTTCGAAAAGTGTTTTAGGGTAGACAGGAGTGCCAAGGTCTCTCATGTGTTCGGAGAAGACGGTGTAAAATGCGTCCGTGGACTCATCGATTGATAGATCTTCGGAAGAAATTTTAGCAACTAATCCACTCTTGCCGGGCCGTCTAATTTGGCTTCTAAGCTTGGCCGGAAATGTTTTAAACATCTCGTCTTCATCAGGTAGGAGCTCTAATCTCATAGCTACCTTGTGTTGTCGCTCAACTAGTTCAGAGGGCTGAGAGCTAAGCTGATCTCTATGGCGAAGTTCAACGTATTTACAAGAAAGACCCTGTGATAGTGATGAGGCCTCTTCTAAGATCGCATTAAATACATCTTGATTTTCAGCTTTTATTCCACCCTCATTTAGGTAAGGTAGTGAGGCCATCGAGTTGCCAAACAACCTACTTCTAAAATGAAAAAGAGGTAATATTCCTAAAACTTCTTCTTTTGTTTTAGCTATGAGGTAGTAAGGTTTATGGCCGAAAGTTTTTTCAATGATTTCTCTCCACCTCCAGTCTAGAGCGTGAGTCTCAGGAGTATGTTTTTCCAAAAAACCATTCCAAAGGGTTTTGTCTGAGTGTTCCGCTATTTTAACGTCAAATTTCATAGTTTTGTCTCAGAAGCCTCAAAGTCTTGAACCAGCTGGCTAATTGTCTGCCAGCTAAAATTTTTTAAATGGGTATCGATTCTATTCTCCAGCTTAGAAATTCCACCATAGTGGCGGAGCTTTTGAAGAAATTTAAGTTCGTCAAAGACAGGCTGTCCACTGTCAAGTTCCCAGGGGTGTAGGTAGCAAACGCCCGAACCACCTCCGAGGTGTCTGATGCGTTTAAGTCCCCAATCTATTAGTTTGTGGGGGAACAGTCTCCAATAGGCCCCGCCGGCAATACCCAATCTGAAGTTTTTACCAAAAAAATTAAAAGGAAGTACTGCTAGTGGAACAATTACTAATTTGCCGTTTTCTCTCTCGATATAGTGAATGTCCAGTGGCTTATTTCTATTGTCATACCTGGGGTGATAAACTGGGTATAGGCTGGAGTCATACTTGAAGCCAGCTTCGATAAGGCTATTGTAGCTCCAAAGATTTTGGTCTCGAATTGAAAAATTTGGAGCTCTGTATCCCTCGACTTCTTGACCGCTAATATCTTGCAGTAATTTTCTAGAGCAGCAAACGTCTTTTAGAAAGCTCTTTGGACTTTGTTCGTAAGCAAGGTGATGTCGAAATCCGTGGGATGCTATCTCGTGACCAGCTGAAGAGATGTCTTTAATGAGCTGCTTATCTCTCCTCGCAACAGAACCTAAAACAAAGAAGGTTCCCTGGACTGAGTTTCGGCTTAGTAGATCTAAGCATAATTTCGTCGAATAGTTGACTCGGGATGGTAGGCTACTCCAGCGAGATCTACCAATAGCGAGTTCAATATTCCTGGCATGGTAATAGTCCTCAACATCGATGGAGATAGAGTTTGTCATTAATTAGAAAAGAAACCAGACCGGCTAACATAAATAACTTTACAATACAGGCACTTACGACGAACTACATGATCAAAATCATGAAATATGTCATTACCTACCCACACACGCTATAATTTATGCTGGGAATTTATATTAAATTGGGTGAGATAGCAAAAAATCAATCTTTCGTCTTAGCCAAGACATTGAGGGTATTGCCTCCGGGAGGGGGTTTTCCGGGCCCTCTGGCTGTGCTTAGAGAGCTGGGGGCTTTTCTAGCACATCGCAGCAGCGAAACTTTGTTGCTTGAAGTTGAGCAAGAGTTGCGCAGGCACTTCCTTAGTGAGGAGAAATCTTCCCTTTTCTTTGACTTCACCTCCAGTGGCAAGAGCAGCTTGTATAAAATAGCTCTAGAGGTTGGGAGGGGCAAGAAAGCCCCAGTAGCAGCTATTTCGTCCTACACATGTCCAGACATAGCAGCTGTGTTGGTTAAGGCCGGGTATTCTCTCAGCTTATTCGATATAGACCCACTGACTCTTCAGCCTAAGATAGAAGGATTGTCAGCCTCGGTTGATTTACTCCTTCTTTCCAATCTTTTTGGTCTCGTGGATCAATTTCCGGACCTTACTTCTAAAATTGTAATTATAGATGATGCCTGTCAGGCCGGATTGAGTCATATTAGAGGTATCAAGGTCGGGACTCGGGGCGACTATGGAATCTCTAGTTTTGGTAGAGGGAAGGTTTTTCCTGGAATTGGCGGTGGGCTTAGCTTGCAGCATTTTCCAATAGAAACATCCCCCGACTTTGATACAGAAAAAACAACGCTTGTATTTGATATTCTTAAGAGCCAATTAATGTGGTTTTGTCAGTTTCCGATGATTTATAGATTTCCGGCTTCGATTAAGTCTCTTGGACTTGGGACGACAGTTTATAAATCGAACTTTGTTAGGGGGCCTATTTCTTTGGGAAGGTTGTTGATTACTTTGACCCAACTTCGGGATGTTAAAAACAGGATTGATTTATACAGGCGTAATTCCGATCTTTGGCATAGTAATTTAACGAATCTACGTGTTGAGGAGCCTCTATCCAAACGAGACTTGCCTGATCGTAGTGGAACAACACTAATACGCTACCCAATTATTGTTTTAGGGGAAGAGGGGCGAAGAGATAGAATTTTGTCAAAACTTCGAAGGAGCGGTTTAGGTGCAAGTGGCTCATACCCTTGCGTTCTCTCAGATTACCAGGAGTTGAGGGGAAAAATTTTGGATGTAGTTGATAGTGGAGCAAGAAAAGTAGCCTCGAGTATTTTAACTCTACCGGTGCACAAGTTTCTTCGCGAGAGTGATATTCAAAACACAGTAAGGATAATAAAAGAAACCGACTAGCTTGATGATTTTTCTATTTACGTTGCTAAGTTTATTTTTAATTTTTTACGCCTATTTTGGCTATCCTTTGCTGTTGGCGGTGCTGCCCTCTGTTCGGACCGGGGATGATGAGAACAGGGTGGAGGGTGATCTTGGCTGGATTGATATCACTGTGATTGTGACAGTTCATAATGAGGTTGCGGCGGTTGAGAAGAAAATTTTGTCTGTTTTGGAAATGATAAACTCATACTGTGCTGAGACAGGAGCTACTGCCGAGTTAATTGTAGCCTCAGATTGTAGTGATGATGGATCTGATGATGTTGTTGAAGGGTTTTCTAGAAAAGGAGTGAAGTTGGTTAGGACCTCTTCTAGGGGTGGTAAAGAAAATGCTCAAAAATTAGCGGCATTAGATGCAAAGGGTGAAGTTATATTTTTTACCGATGTGCGCGCTGATGTTGGCGTTGAGATGTTACAAAAAATTGCTCCCTATTTTCGGAATGCAGAAGTTGGCGCGGTTAGTACAACTGATCGGGTAGTCTCTAGCAGTGATCATGTAAGTGGAGAGAGTTTGTATGTTCGATATGAAATGTTGCTTAGGAAGTTAGAGTCTAAGTTTAATAGCCTTGTTGGATTGAGTGGCTCTGGCTTCGCTGTGCGAAGAAAATTCTGTGAAAATATGCGCTCAGATATTCCAAGTGATTTCGCACTTCTTCTACAGTGTCGTGAAGCAGGTTTAATAGGTGTTCACGGAAATAATTTAGAGTGTCGTTACGAAGCCGTTCAGACCGAAGAGCAGGAGTTTACAAGGAAAGTTAGGACAGTTTTGCGTGGTATTACAGCCTTTTTTCAATCTTTAGACATAAGTTTTTTAAAGTCGGATCCTGTATTTGCCTGGCAACTTATTAGCCATAAATTTTGTAGATGGTTAGTTCCTTGGTGCTTGATTGTAGCTGGTATCGGTATTGTTCCAATGATGTTTAGAGGGTTTTTATACTTTCTTTTTGGTTTTGGGATGCTAGTTTTTTTCGCTTTAGCTGCTCTTGGTTATTTTAGACCCGAGTATCGGAAAAATATGATTGTTAAGATTCCGTTGTTTTTCCTAAATACAAATTTAGCAATATTGTTTGCGTGGATTAAATACTTTAGGGGGGAGCGTCAAGTTAGCTGGCCCCCTTCAAAAAGACCAGCTTAATGATCGCCAAACTTGGGACAGCATCTCTTAACCAAACCCCTCTAGATTGGAAAGGAAATCAAGAGAGGATTCGCTCGGTCTTGAAAGACGCAGTCGATTTGAAGGTTCAATTTCTTTGCTTGCCCGAACTTTGTATTTCCGGCTACGGCGTAGAGGATGGCTTCTTTTTCCCAGGAATCGAATCAAAGTCGATGGAAGTTCTACTTGAGCTTCTTCCTGAAACAAAGGGCTTGGCAGTTACTTTTGGAATGCCGCTTCGGGTAGATGAGAAGCTCTATAACGCTGTGGCTCTAGTCGTCGACGGGGTTCTTCAAGGCTTTGTTCTCAAACAGTTTCTTGCAAACTATGGACTGCACTATGAAACTCGTTGGTTTACACCTTGGCCTGCTGGTAAAGTTGGCGAGTACGTCGTGGGTGGAAAAACTTACCCTGTAGGGGACTTGCTTTTTGAAGTAGGTAGCGTTCGAGTTGGAATTGAGATTTGTCACGATGCCTGGGTAGATGAGCGGCCTTTGATTCGGCAAGGCAAGGCCGGTGTAGGTTTAGTTTTGAACCCTAGTGCCAGCCATTTCGCTTTTTCGAAGTATGCTTTTGTAAGGGATCTTGTTTGCAAGTCTACCACCAAATTTGCCTGTACCTATCTTTATAGCAACCTAGTAGGAAATGAAGCGGGTCGGATTGTTTATGACGGAGCTGGTTTTATAGCGACCCAAGGTGAAATAGTTTCTGAATCAAAACGTTTTTCCTATTTGCAAACGAATCTACAGACTGCCGTTGTTGATTTGTCTGAAATTGTGAGGCCAGCCGGGAGTGATGAGTTTTCTGGCAAAATTATCGCCTCGAGTTTACCCGACATTGCATTTTCTGAAAAGGCTAGTGCTTTCAAGGAGCAATCTTTGCTTTCCAAGGAAGAAGAATTTACTCAAGCAGTTTGCCTAGGTTTGTTCGATTACCTTCGTAAATCTGGTGCTAAAGGTTATGTTGTTTCTTTGAGTGGAGGAGCTGACAGTTCTTCTACCGCGGTATTGATTGCCTACATGCTTGATTATGCTCTTCAAGTTTACACACTTGAAGAGCTTGTTGAGATTTTACTTGGACCAGATGAGAAGCTTAAGAGTGTTTCTCAGTTGAGAAAAAAAATTCTGACATGTGTCTATCAAGCTACAACTTCGAGTTCTAAGCGAACAAGAGATGCTGCCTCAGTAGTAGCTGAGGAGATTGAAGCGAGATTTGTCCTACTCGAGCTCGATGAGATTGTGGAGGCGTATAAAAGTGTTGTGGGTGAAGCGATTAGTTGGACTCCGGACTGGACGACTGATGATATTGCTCTTCAGAATATACAGGCGCGAACTAGAGGCCCCTCAGCCTGGCTCATCGCTAATCTTAGTAATTCGATACTTCTAGCTACTAGCAATCGAAGTGAGGCTGCTGTTGGTTATGCTACTATGGACGGTGACACCTGCGGTGGTTTAAGTCCGATTTCAGGTATAGATAAAGCATTCTTGCGGCGTTGGCTAGTGTGGGCTGAAAAGGATGGTCCTTCTGGACTTAGGCCAGTTCCCTCATTGAGTAAGGTTAATTCGCAAGAACCAACCGCAGAGCTTAGACCAGGAGGAGAACAAACCGATGAGGCAGATTTAATGCCTTATGAAGTTCTAGATATGATCGAGCGCCTTTCTATTCGTGATAGACTTGTTCCACTGCAAGTTTTTAACGCATTAAAAGAAAAGAAGCTGCAAAAGGTAAATAAATCTTGGACTCCAAAACAGTTGGCTATTTGGGTGGAGAGATTTTTTGTTTTATGGTCGCGAAATCAATGGAAGCGGGAGCGTTACGCTCCTGGATTTCATTTAGATGATGAAAATTTGGATCCAAAAACATGGTGCCGATTTCCGATTTTATCAGGGGGTTTTGAAAAGGAGATCGAAGAGTTGAGAAGTAGCGTAGGTTAAGCTTTCTTTGCTGAGTGTCTGTTTGCTCTTATGGTTGGTTTGTAAGGGTAATTGTTGTATTCAAGTGGCATCAACCTCCTAATCTTTCGCATTGCTATTAAAGTAGATAAATCAATATTTTCGTTCAAAGAAAATTTTTTCTATTTGAACGAGAGTTGTTATTAAACATGTTTTAAAAACAAGAGAGGTTTGAAAATGGAAAGCTCAAAAAATTTGATTGCCGACGCAATTCTTCCAGCAAGAAAGGCCGCTGGAGTAACGATTTTGCATAATCACTTAGGAGGCAGCGTCTCCTTGTTTAAGCTTTATCAAATGCTAGCGAGAGAAGGCCTTAGCGACGTGCCTGAGATTCATGAATTTGCTCGCAAGTTGTACATGAAAGAAGGAACGGGGATTAGCTGCCTTGAATCCTATTTGGAGCTAATTCATGCTGCTGAAACATTTCAGTACGGACCGGATCGAATGGCTGAGTGCACGCGGATAGCGGTAAGCGATACAGTGTATAAGTCGGGAACTATTCCTTCGAAGGGCCATGAACTTCTGGGTACCGATTTGGATCCTTACTTCCCCGTGCGCCGCCTCGAGCTAAGAGTGAACCCATTCAAGAGAACGGATGATGGCCGTTATGACGCGGATGCGATAATTAATAGTATCGTCACCAGTATGCGACAGGTAGTTTTAGGTGATCGGCGCAACTTTAGTGTTGGGTTGATTATTTGTTTTGGTCGTGATTTGAGCCGCGAATTGAATATGAAACTTGCGCAGAAGGTTCAAGAATGGCGTAAAACTCATGGAGAAATAATTCTAGGCGTGGACCTCGCCGGGTTTGAAGGCGCCATGAGTTTGAGTGAGGCTGAGGATTTAGAATTTATCGCAGAATGCTACGATATTGCTGTTGGTGATGAAGGCGGTCGGACGGCTCATTGCGGTGAAACGGAACACGTAGATTTTAGCACATTTATTAGCACCGTTGAGACACTTCGGCTTACCAGAGTTGGACATCCGCTAACGCCGGTTAAAGAATTTTGGAAAAATGGCGATGATTCAGGCCTTTTAATGATGGTTGACAAAAATATTGTCGCCGAGCTTTGTCCCCGATCTAATAAACTTACGAATGCTTTTTCGACGATGGTAGAATTTGGCGAAATGCTAGATACCTTTGACCAGTTTGGAGTTAAGTATACGTTGAGTAATGACTCGCCAGCGCTGCAAAGAGAAACGCTAGCGATGGAAATAGAGGTTCTATTGGAAAAGAAAGCTATTACTCCTGAGCAAATTGAGAAAGCTTTCGTCAGCGCAGATGAGGCAACTTTTTTGAACTCATAGAGTTGGCTTCTTTGGCGAGTTCTTTTAATAACAACATTTCGTTTTTATTCTCTAGTGGTGAGGCTAACCTGGTCAGTTGTTAGAAAGTGGTATCGAATTTTGTTTGGGGTTTATTAGAAGGTTTACTTTTTTATGTTGTACTTGTTTATTTTATTGTAGATACTTTTTTGACTAATACCTAGCATGTCGGCTGCTTGGTTCTTATTGCCATCGCAATGCTCGAGAGTTTCTAAAACAGCTCGCTCTTCGATTTGCTCAAGAGTTAGGCCCGCCAAGTGTTTGGATTCACTAATATTAGCTGTAGTTGATTTAATCGAAATATCGTCGACCTTAATTTCATTGCCTTCGCAAAAAGCCGTTGCTCTCTCCAAAACGTTTTCTAGCTCTCTAACATTGCCTGGCCAATTGTAGCTGCGGAGCAAGTTTATTGCATCGGGAGCAACAGTATAGTCCGGAAGGTTTCGCTTACCGGATATTCTCGAGAGAATATTTTCAATTAGGGGTTTTAAGTCTTCTGGGCGATCTCCAAGCTTTGGTATTTCAATAGACAAAACATTAATTCTGTAAAATAGGTCCTCACGGAAAGTTCCTTCTTCACACATTTTAGCTAAGTCTTTGTGAGTAGCGGTAACTATTCTTACGTCGACTTCATGGTCTTTATTGCTACCGATTTTTTGAAAAACTCTATCTTGCAGGAAAGTAAGAAGTTTCGGTTGCAGTTCTAGCGGCATGTCACCAATTTCGTCGAGAAATAGAGTACCTCCATTTGCAGCCTCAGCCTTTCCAATTCTATTGCTTACTGCTCCTGTAAAAGAACCCTTTTCGTAACCAAATAGTTCAGCTTCAAGCAGGTCTCTGGGGAGAGCCGCGCAACTTACTGCCACAAAAGGTTTATCTGACCGTGGCCCTGATTGGTGAATTAGTCTGGCAAGAGTACTTTTGCCGGTGCCGCTAGGGCCGGTAATTAGAACTGTGGAGTCAAGGCTGGCAAGTTTTTGAACTTGGCTTCTAATTTTTTCAGTGGTTTTAGCACTTCCTATAAATTTGGCAGGCAGATTTACGGAGGAAATAGCTTCCCTAAGACTGGCGTTCTCCGATTTCAGGGAAGCAACTTCGAGAGCCTTGTCGACTAGTGTGATTAGTTCTTCAGGATCAAATGGTTTTTGAATATACCAAAATGCGCCCTGGCTCATAGCTGCTACTGCGTCACTTATTTTGCCAACAGCGGAAACAATCAAACATTGAATAGAAGGGTGTTTGTTTCGGAGATAGGCTAGGGTTTCTTTCCCACAGAGCATCGGCATCTGGAGATCGATAAGAGCTAAGTCGTAGAGTTGAGCATTTTTATCCGTGAGTAAAGCATCAGCCATTTCAACAGCCATTTGTCCGTCTTCAGCTTGCTCGACTAAGAACCCCGCGGATTCGAGGGTGTGTGAGATGAGTCTCCGGATATTCGAATCATCATCAACAACTAATATTTTTGTACTTCCCCTTTTCATAAACTCTCTACGTCATCGATGTCTTTCTTGGGTAGATAGTATGAAGTTCTTCAAGTATTAGCTAGCGATTTTATTCTTCTAGTTCTGGAGTTTAAAGTTAATTTGGGATTTTTTACCTGCTTGCTGTCTTATTGATTTGATTGATTCCCATCCAGTGCGCAGATTTTCCTAAGGATTTGAGAATATAGGCTTTCGATATTTCAGCTCGGTAAATTGAGTCAATGGTCAACTTACTTGCTTCATTTAAACCAATCTGTGCCTCTAGAAGCTCTATTTGAGTGGCTCTGCCGACAGAGTATCTAGCTTCAACTTGTCCAAGAACCTTTTTCGCCTTTTCTTCAATTTTAAAAGAGTTTGTTGCTAAATTCCTTGCTTCGAGGCTCAGATCGTAAGCTTTTCTTACCTCTCTTCCCATTTTAAGAAGTAGCTCTCTTTTT
>CALKYB010000238.1 GCA_938003565.1 uncultured bacterium | reverse complement strand
CTATCATCCTTTGTCGATTTAGTTTCCGAGATTTCTTTCGGTTGGTTAGCGATTGAGCAAGAGTTAGTCGCATTTAGAATTTGAAGTATTTGATTGGGTGACTGCTTGTCAGGAGCATGGGGCTTCGAGTTCGAATCTGATAGGTCAGCCTTTAGTTCGTTTTGGGCTGCGGATTTAGAGTTTTTTTTTTGAGACCCAGTGGATTCGAAGTTAGAATCTTCTGATTCAACTATAACTTGACTATCTTCCGCTTCTTCGTAGTCTGAGAAATCCCAACTTGGTGGCGGAGTTTTTTCTAAGTCCAGGGTTGCTTCTGCACTAGAGAGAGAGTCTTCATTGTTTTCGTCTGAGACGATCTCGCCATTTTTTGAGGCGATTTCTTCCTCAATTTCTTCTAGCTCTTGGATTGCTTTAACTCGATCTGCTTCCTCAATCAGAGAGCTAAAATCTTTCTTAATTAATCTGCCTGAGGGAGTTCTAGTTTTTAATATTGTAAGAGGTGGAGGATTAACACTTAGCGCTTTAAGTAGTTCTTCTTGTGATTCAGACTCGATTTTTTCATCTTGATTGGTGTTGCTTGGAGATGGGAGTTCTTCTTCTGAGGTAGAATCACTTTGGGTAATAGTATTTGATTCAAGTTCTTCTAATTCCTGTGAGAGATCATTCTCACCGTCAGAAATCATTGCGGCTAGTTTTGAGATAGCTGAGTCGTCAAGCTCATCGAGATTTACAGATTGTGCTGGCCCTTCTAAAGCTGAATTGAGCTCTGTTTCAAAATTGTCGAGTTTTACTTCTTCAGTAGGTTCTTCTTTGTTTTCTTCAATCAGAAGGCTTTGTCCAATTGACTCAGCGGTACTAAAAGAGTTACCCATCGAGATGAGCTCAGAAAGTTCCTCATCCAACTCGCTCCCTAACAATTCGATTTCATTCTCGAGTATGGACGGTTCCTCTCCACTAAAATCCGACTCCCCAGTTAGCTCGGAGAGGTCATATTCATCTTCACTTGAGTCTTTGGCAATAATATTTGATGACTCAATCGCACTAAGCTCCTCACTAAGCTCCTCACTAAGCTCCTCACTAAGCTCTGACTCTATCTCTGAGTCTTCGCTGTCCAGGTTCTGTGTAGTTTCCTCTTCTTCCTCAGCTGGCTCTTGGGTATCATCGAATGCTTCTACAAGGCCTTCCAGGAACTCCTCGTCCTCGTCCTCGTGGAGATCCTCTACTTCATTAAGTTCTTCAGTGTCCTCATTTAGCTCTTGCGAATCTTCATCGTCATCTAAGTCGTCCCCCTCAACCTCAATCTCAATACTCACTTCCATATCTTCATCAAGAAGAAAGGAGTTGTCTAAATCTGTAGGCTTAATGAAAGTGGGTTTGGTTTCCACAGCCACTGATTCTATGCTTAAGGCCTCGTCGCCTCCTAACATTTCATCTAGTCTATCTGCCCAGTCACTGTCTTCACCAAACTCGATTACTGTAGGTGCTACTCTTGGAGAGGTTGGCAAGGGGCCATTCATGGTTGGCATTTCAATTTCTTTCTTCGGCTCCTCAGGTTCAGCAGGAACTTCAGGATTTGTTGCTACTGGCTCCAGTTGAGAGGCCGCTTCTTCCTGGCTAAGGAGTGGATTGTCAGCTGTGACGTTCTCCATTTGCTGCAGAGGCATCGAATCATTAAATTGGTCGTTTGGATCGTCGGGTATTACCGAGTCTGGTATATATGGTGGTTCTTGATGTTGAGGATTGTAAAGATGCGGGTCGTGAGCAGACTCCTGGTAGACCTCTTCATTGTATTCGGGGTTTTGCGGGAGCTGTTCATCGAAGTTTTGAGGAATATAGTTTTGAACATTTGAGTCTGTCTGTTCGTAGGTCTGCTCGTGTATATGCTCTTGCACCGGTTCGTGAGCTTGCGCAAGTGGCGGCTCGTAAGGTTGTTCGTATTGCGGCTCATTATTAAAACTATTATCTGCTACTATTTCCGAATAGTGTTGATCGGGTAGTGAATTCTCTTGTTGCTCAAAACCTGGCTCAGAAGTCTGTAGAGGGTTTTGAAAGTCGTGTAGATTGTCTGCCTCCAGAGGAGCCTGCTCTAGCGTGTGTGTTTGGATAGGAGCGTAGCCCTGATCCTCAGCGTGGTATTCCGATATTACCGGACTAGGGTTTGGAATATCGTAGTTTTGAGAAGGTTGGTGTTCTGCAACCACATCGGGAATTTCCATGGGTTCCAGAAAGTTTCCAGCCGCTTCCTCAAAGGAGTTTTCCCCATACAGTTCATTTTGCTCCAGAGGTATCTCCGGAAGGGGAGGTTCATATACTCCATCTCCTCGGATTTGGTCTGAGAAATCTGGGTTGTGTTGAAGAAGATTTTCTACCTCTTGGCTAGTGGCATCGACCTCAGAAGCCAGAAAATCTATATCTCCAACTGGCAAGTTCCCTCTAGTATCTGAACTTTTAGCTGGATGGGGTACTTCTACTGCTGACTCCATCGGGGGAGATGGAAGATCTCCACTCTCTTCCTCGACTGATTTAATAAAACTCTCGAAATCATCTAGTTCTGTTTCTTTGGGGATCTCGCGTCGGTTGAAGATCGTTTGTAGGTTAGTGTTGGTTTTGTTTAAATTCTTCTTGATCGAATCAAAAACCGAATTTTCTTTTGGTTTTTCTTCTTCAACTTTAGCCTTGTGGTTCTTGCCGAGAATGATTGATAGAAGGTTTGCGTCGGATACAGCCCGCTTTTTCTTTGATTTATCCGAGCCTCGGGCAAAGCCGAGATCCAAGCCACACTTGGGGCAAGCCGCTTTACCGTCTGAAGTGACGAATTTACACTTAGGACATCTCATAATCTAGCTTAAAAACTAGCCAAAACCTTTGGCAAAAATCTTAATTGTTTTTATAATTTTGACAAAGTCAAAATTGATAACCTTTTAGGGAAGACTATTCACTTCCCTAGTATTGCTATGCCGGAAGCGAGAACTGCAGCGGTTTCTACCCTGAGAATACCTCTGCCTAAGTTGCAGTGACGAAATTTATTTGATTTTAAAAATTCAAATTCCCGATCACTCAATCCTCCCTCCGGTCCAACTACTATATGAGTTTCGGCACTTGGATCATTAATCTCAAGGGGGATTTTGCAACTAGGTTTGGTGGTTCGTAAGGCTTTGGTATTATTAAGGTTATTTTGGAAGGTGTTGTTTGGGAAGTTGGGGTTTTGTGAAGAAAAAAAGTCAATTGATTGACTACCTTCACCTGATTCGGGGTGTAGTACCCATTTGTGTAAATTTAGCGGGTTTATATTTTCTATAGCTGATTCCAAGCTTTCATAAAACACCACCTCAAGAATCTTTGTTTGCAAAGATTGCTTAAAGGCTGATATCGCTATTTTATTCCAGCGCTCAAGTCTACGCTCATTGATTTTATTTTTTGAGAAACCTTGAGACCTGTTAGCTAGAAAAAATATAACTTTCTCTAAACCTATTTCACCACATTTTTCTATAATTCTGTCCGCGACAGGAAGCTCAGGTAAACCGCAGAGAAGAGTCACTGATTTCAAATCAGGTTTATCTAGGAGACTAGTAATTTGAAAAACAAGTTTTGTCTTATGGATCTCAGTGATCTCAGCTAAGAAAAATTTTTTATCTTTGAGGTGGAAAATCTCAATTTCCCGCCCTTTTTCAATTCGTTTTACTTTTATTAGGTGATGAAACTCCTCTCCAGCAAGTTCAGCTGTGTCTCCGCAGGAGAGGGTGTGTGTGTCCGACCAAATAGCTCGAGGCAGTTGCATCGAAAAAATATCAGTAGGAAAACTTCATAGCTTTGAAGCTATTTATTTTCGACTTATTCCAAGCTCAAGAAGTCTTTCTTCAGCCATTGCGATTCTATCGAGACCATGGAATCTTTCTTCACCGATGACAATTGTTGGAGTTTCAAAAACGCCAAGTTTTCTGCCTCTTTTGAAAATTCCTTTAACTCTTTCTCGGGTATCAGTAGTGCTGATTCGTCCAGCAAATTCATTAGGATCTAAATCTAAATCTTCACAAAGTTCAATGAAAAAATCTTGTTCATTGGCGTCTTGTCCTTCTCCCCACCAGCGATGAAACATTTTGATATTGTATTCCAAACTTATTTCTAAGTCTCCAGCGACAACTGCTCCTCTGGTACTCTTTTCAGGGTCAAAACTTTCTTCAGGCCAATCACCCTTCATTACTAAGGGCATTTCCATTGCCTTTGCTAGTCTCACAACGTCTTCTCTAACATAGCTAGAGCGTTCTTGAGACATCTGATGCCCACCAGATTGTCCAGCAGCTTTGCCAGAGAATGGTTGCCAAAGGACTTTTATATCAAACTTACTCTCGAGTTGAGTGAGTCTATCTATTGCAAGATAAGAATAAGGGCATTGAAAAGAATAAAAAATTTCGATTGTTTGAATCATAATGTTTCTCTAAAAAAAACTTCCAAATTACCTTCAAGGAAGCCTAGACCATAACCATTCTTTCTTCCCTCAAATGAGTAAACTCAATTGAGCAAACACAGTGGGGGTCGAGGTGAAATATAAATACGGGGCTAACCCTGGCCAAAGAAACCAGCGGTCCAGGATATCAAAGGATCGACTAATTATTGGAAACAAGGTTTTGAGGCAAAGCCAAGTGGAACTATGTATCAATTTTGGTCTGATCTAGCAATTTGTAAGCGTTCACCGCGATAGAAATTAATTTTACATGAAAAATCCCCTAAATTCAGAGCTTCTTTATTATGGTCAAAACCTGGTCGGATTTGAGGATTTTGTGAACGCTTAGGTGTCTTCGCCTCTAGTGGGGGCTGTTCAAGCGCCACTGGGGCTCTTTATAAAGGTTAGGTTTAGTTAATAGACTTGTAGGGATTACAGCAATTTAATCTTAAAAATAATATTTTCCTTAGAATCTCCAGTTGGGAGCCGAGAACTCACCTAACTTTAAGAAAAAGGAAGAGGGGAACACTAAAGCTTACTAAATCAATATCTAAAGGAGTGCTCTCTCCTTATTTTTGAGGTTATTTGAAGAACCTTTCTAAATTGGCAAAATTCTTTCTCAATTCGCCAAAGACCACTCCAGGGTTGGAGCTTTTGTCTAGTAGTAAATAGAGCATTTGTTTTCCGCCATTGAGAAGCTGG
>CALKYB010000237.1 GCA_938003565.1 uncultured bacterium | reverse complement strand
CCACAATGGTTTCTTGTGGGAAATTTTTGTTGACTTCAGCCGATAGTCGTCTAAGAATATCGCTTGATCCTATCAAGATGCATTGATTGCTCACTATTTTATCTCCATTTCAATATTTGTTGAATCGGAAATAGATTTTCTTAGTTGAGGTATTCCTGTTCCAAGCATAGCAGCGGCGATCCTGTAATCCCCACCCGTAGCCTCTAGGGTTTTGGCAGTTTCGATTTTCGATGGAACATAGGGTTTGCGACTATTGTAGTTAGCCCATTTTTTTCTAGTTTTAATGATTGATCTTAGAATATCTAAATCTGCTTTTCGAATGCTCGAAGGTGCATTAGATAGTTCGAGGAGGGGTTCTAGATCGTCCTCTTGGGATGAAATGACTGGTGCTGAAAGTATCTCTACTATTGACGCTTTCAATTGCTTTATATTTCCGGGCCAATCAAGCTCAGACAAGTAAGTTACTAGTTCAGAGTCGAGGTTCGTAGTTGGGTTCTGCAGATTGCTGCTTAGTTTTTGAAACGCTCGAATCAGCTGGGAGAATCCTTCTTTTCGTTCTTTGAGTGAAGGTATCTCTAAGATTGGGCATGAGAGTAGTTTATGAGTGGCGCGGGCTACCTTTTCACAGTTAGTTCCTAGTATTAAAAGTTGGTTGGATTGATTCTCAGTTTTAGGTTGAGACTGAAGGTAGTCTAGTAGCGTTGTCGGGTAAAATTCTATGTGATCAATCATTAGCGTCGTGTTGCCTGATGATTGAGCGTTAATTTTTTGTTCTTCGTATAGAAACTCAGTGATACTACTTGGAAAAGTGTCCAAGTCTATATGTTCAAAAACGCTAGGTTTCTCTCTTTTCTTATGAAGGAATTTCCCAATTGTAGAACGACCACTTCCTGTTTCTCCGAGAACAGTTATAGCTTTATGATTCTGTTGAGCAAGGAGTTCCGCTTTTGTAAGACACTGGCGATAGGCCCTTGAATGTTTGATAAAGGGTGTTGAGTTCGATAAATGCTCTCTTTGAAGGGGTACTTTCTGCTTTGAAAGAATTTCTGAAATTTTCGAAACCACCCTCTCCAAACCATTCGGATTATCCATTTCTATATAATCGGATGCTCCTTTTTGGATCGCTTTAACGGCACTGCTAATACTGGGCTCGTCTGTCCAAACTATGGTGGAAATATAACAGGATCTTTTCTCCGATCGTAAGTTTTCCATTAAATCTAGTGCTGTTCCGAACTCACCGAGTAGAAAATCTAATACGAGGATTAACGGCTCCCTTTTTAGAATAAGCTTAGAGAGGTTTTGCTCGGGAGCAATTCTTACGGAACAAATCTTTTGCTCGGCGAGTTTCTGCTCGAGATTCTCCGCCAGGCTAGATTTTCGGGATTCCCGTTCGTTTAGAACAATTATGACCTCTTCTCTCATAAAACCTACTAGTTTTATACCTAAAAGACTCTAAATTTGAGTCCTTGGGCAGTTTCGATGACTCCAAAAGATTAGTTACTCAGTCCACCGTTTAGTTATGACGATCTCTGGGGAACCAATGATTCAGGTACCGAAAGAATTTTTGTTTTATGCCAGATATACTTATTGTTGAAGATGGTCTTCACGAACGAGAGAGACTAGAGAAACTTTTTACTACAGGAGGGTTTTCTGTTCGTACGGCCGAGAGTGCAAGTATTGCTGAAGATCTTCTATCGGTAAATAAATTCCGACTTTGTGTTCTAGATATAGGCTTATCCGATAAATCTGGATCACTTCTTTTTCAAACCATTAGGCGGCAAGATCCCAAACCTTTAGTTGTGATTCTTACTGGGAACCCTTCGATTTACTTAAAACAGAAATTCTTAGACGAAGGCGCAGTAAGTTTTATTCTTAAAGCATCACCAGAGTCTGAAAATGAAAATTTGTTGGCGAGTATAAAGTCGTTTTTAGGTAGTCCCGAAACGGTTCGCCATTCTGGAATCGAGTTGTCAGAGTTTCTTAAAAGTTATGTTCAGGATTCCTCTAGAGAACTTTTCTTAAATGACGACTTGAAGATAGTAGCCTGTCGTAGCTGTAGTAAAAATAACTTTGAAGTAATATTCACTCACAAGACCCAGCTCCCTCCATTAGTGGAGGGAAAGGTAGTATGCGCTGACTGTGGAGAAATATATGATCCCGAGGTAGGATGAAAAGGGACGGTATTGACAGCGAGGTCGGCCCAGATGATAGCTACTCCAAGCTACATCTGCTAGATGTATTTCATACCCTCTACCTTTGGTATGTATTCATTCTTTTCTACGGCTTGGCTAATCTTAGACCGGTCCACCTTAGCGAATCTTGCTTCTTAGCAATAGTTGGGTCACTGGTAATTTCAGGTTTTGGACTACTTTTAAATTTTTTTTCGAGAACCAAGATTTTAGTCGACTTAGTAGTAGGTTTAACTTTTGCTTTCGCTATTACGGCACCGACTTTATTTGTCGAACTTGAGGGTCGAAATGATCTTCTTTTGATAGATTTGTATTATATTCTCATTATCATTACTCCAACTCTTCTTTGTATTTGGAGTTGGAGGGCACAGGCTAGTGCAGGTCTTTTGGCTTTAGGGTCAATTTTCTACATGCATAGCCATCTCCCAACAGTTTCTTTGGTGAAATCCACTATTCTCGTTTGCTCGGCCGCCATTCTTTCTTTCTTGGTTTTGTATCTGCGAAGAAATAGATCTAGGTACAGCGATCCGGATATTTGTCATTATCTTTTGGATAGGCTTGGGGAGTATGAGCCAGCTCGACTTAGAAGTAGATTTTGGAATGTGAGTTTGGTTCAGGCAGGGTTTGTTTTAGTTTTTATTCTTTTGGAAGGAGGATTTCAGCAAAGTGTTGATATCGAAAGGACGGAGATACTCTTAAAAATTTATGCAATTGTTTGTCTAATTTTTGGTAATCTATCCCTAAGTCTTGTAAAATCTAGTTATATTTCGACAATCATTTTTCTTACTGAAGTAGTAGTATCTCTCTTGTTTATATGCTCTTTGTCTTTAACTTCAGGCTTGGATGTAGTTCATTTTTCTTTGCCAATTCTTGCTCTAGGTCTAACTACGGTTAGTCTTGGATGGTCTTTTAAACGACAAGTTGTTTTCTCTTGGTTTCTATCGTTTGCGGCCTTCTTTGTTCCTCTTCTCGTATTATGGCGTGGCGCCGGTTCATTGCAAGATAGTCAATATTATCTCCTAGAGAATAAAGGGGTATTAAATTTAGTCGTTTTAGGGATTGCCGTCGTAGTATTTATTGGAAAGACCTTGAGGAGAGCTAGTTGGGAGAAAGCAGTAGAAATGTCACATTTCTCTGGCTCGACAAGTAATACCTTAGTCGTGAATAAGAAAGCTCTAGAATCTGGATTGAAGTCTGGTTTGGATCAGGAAACCGTAGACCGAATGATTAAGACTTTGTTCGCTCTAGTAATAGTTTCCTGCTTTTTATCGACTATTCTTATCGTCGGGTCTGATTCTTCATTGTGGGGATTGGCTGGCTTGGGATGGATCGTCTCAATGATTGCATGGGCAGTGTTGCGCTTCTTCTCAATTCAAAAACCGCGTCTCGGAGAAGAGCATATTTGGTTTGCTGGTTCTATTCTTACGATTGTTTTGGTTGTTTGGCCAACAGCGCTGATTGTTAACGGAAGTATTGGATCTCCAGTTTGGACACTCTGGGCTTTACTTCCGATTGTAGGAATTGGCTTTATTCCTTGGAGACTTTCAGAGCTTGTTCCAATTTTTTCAGTAGGTGTTGTCTCGGGCATTGAAGTGTTGGAGAGAGTCGGCTTTGCTTCTGGACCAGTACTATATTTTAGTCTTGTCGGCGTTTTAAGCTTAGTTGCTAGTCAGATTGGTAGTCAGAGGCTTCGACAGAACTACCTAATTCGACATTTGCCGGAGTCGCTGGCAAAAAGTAGTAGTCTTAGTGAGCTATATATAATTCTTTGTGATGCCTTGCAGGGATATTTTCAGATATCAGACTCTTTTCTATCCGAAGACGAAGATTCGTTGATGCTCCTTCGGAATAATTTTAGCTATGGACTAAATGTTGATGAGTGGTCTCCTCGCAAGATGTTTTTATCACGTCCGTATGAGAAATTTTCTGATAGTGAAACCTATTTTCGGATTTTCAACTGGATACCCTCGGGTATGGAATTCTTCCATCCTGAGTTGGGAATGTTTTCATCTCCACATGGATTCTGTTTGTCTTTAAAATCCTCTCATTCTCGAAATGGGCTGTTTGATAAAAGTGATGAAAAGAAGGGAGATGTATTAATTTTTGTTCCTTTCAAATGGCCATTTATAAAAATTTGTAGAAAAATTGAGATTGATTTTGTACGTGCTGTCTCTTCTTTGGTTCACCTTCGTGCCGATACTCTGCGACAAAGAGAATCTTTTCAGTCCCTTATCGCGAGTAGTAATGTTGCAAAGAAAGGTAGGGAGTATGAGTTGAGTGCAATGGTGCATGATATCAATAATACCGTTCAAGATTTGACGGTTCTGTGTGAGTCTTTGAGTGATGATCTCTTTGGAAGAGACTCTGATGAAAAAGCAGAGGAGCTTTCTGAAGAAGAACTTGGAGAGAGAATCAACCGGATTAGCGTCATAGCTCGCTCAATGGCAACCGTGGTGTCAGATGCGAAAAGAAAGCGCGAATTAGAAGGATTGGTTGATCTTAGTCCTAAAGAGTTGGTCAATGTTAGTCCTGTATTAGATGAAATAGTTTCGTTTTCAAGGATTCGGGCTGAGAGAAAAAGAATTGGTGTTGAGTATAGTCGAACTATTGGTGATCAATGGGTAAAAGTTTCTGCTAGAGAACACTTTGGAACTATTATTCGCAATCTTTTGAATAATGCTATTCTTTACTCTGATCCAGGTAGTAGTATTTTTGTCAGAATCCTACTTGAAGCAGGAATGGTTCGAATCGAAATCGAAGACGATGGGTCAGGATTGCATGAAGAGGAGCTTGAGAGAATATTTATCACCGGTATAAGAGGTAGTTCGGGTGATGATGTTCCCGGTGGGCTTGGTATAGGTTTGTCACAATCCAGAAGAATCGCTGAAGCGGCTGGGGGTAGTTTAAAGGCCTTGTCAGAGGGAGCGGGTAAGGGAAGTATCTTTGTATTAGAGTTGCCTGCTCATCTAAAAGATGAGGATTCTGGGAACTCAGCCAAGTATGCTCTTCTTGTTGATGATCAGAATTCTTTCGTTCACTACTACTCCAGAATAGCAAATGCCTTGGGCTTGGAACCTAGAACCGCTAATTCTTATGACGAGGCGGAAAGTATTATTGAAACTTCGGGTCGACCCTACTTTGTTTTAACTGATTTACATTTAGGTAACAGCACCCAAAGTGGTTTCGATTTGGTGAAGTTAATTAGAAAAAAATATGGTGATATACTTCCTATTTTGGTTGTTAGTGGATTGCCAGATGAAGATGTTGATCAAAAAGTTAAAGAGGCTGGTGCGACAGATTTTGTGCCAAAGCCAATTGGTCGAAAGGCACTTTTTTCCAGAATTGAAAGCCTGCTAAATCAGTTAGAGAATATATAATAGTATGCTTTTGGTTAGTCTGTATATAGAAGGTGTTGAGTAGGTAATCTGATCCTGGGAATGGATTATTCTTTTCAGAGTTTAAATAGCGGGGAGTTCATTATGAAAACTACATTTATTTATAATGAAGAAGATATTCGACAGCTGGTAATTGGGGCTCTAAAGAGAAGAAGAAAGACAATTGTGTTTGGGATCGCGAAGCGACTTGAAGAAGCTGGGTTGGCTAATGGACCTGTTCAACAAATGGCCAACACAATAGAAGTCGTGGAGAATGAGTGGAAGGGAGTAGAGTCTCTTTCTCAACTGAGAAGTTTAGTTGGAGGAAGGTTTAAAAATCTAAAAGAAAAGTGGACCTCAGCTGGTCTACCATTGCGCCAACATCGGGGGGATCGTTCTGGTGAAGCGGTTGTTAATCAGCAAGGTTGGCTGGCTCTTTCCTTGTGGGTTAACAAGCAAGGCTACGAAATTAGACTTTCGAATTTGGATACTCCTTCAATATTGGAAGTGCGCAGGTTAGAGAGTTAAGTTAAAACGACCGATAAGTGCTAACACCGATAAAGATCGTATATTGAAATTGAGATTGGTATACTCGTAGTAAATATCTATAACTTTTGAAGTTATTATGTTAGCGCACTAAACATGTGAGTAATTGGTGAGATTTTAGAGTCAAATTTATCCTTAGCTGAGTCTAAATGACTGGGGATATAAATAATCTGTCTTAAATTTATCTTAAGATTTCGTTTGATTATGTCGTGAATGAAACTAAGTTTTAGAGAAGTATGGATATACAGGGAAGTTTAAGGTTTTCGTAAAATGTTAGGTGATTCTACAACGGGCACAAGAGAACGTGACGCTGGGAGCGGACTGGTTCCAGCAGCAATCACAGACGTTGGCTGTGAGAGAGAGATTAATGAAGATCGTTATGCGGTCATTGATTGTCCGTTGGGGAAGATTTGGGTTGTTTGTGATGGGATGGGTGGATCTCTAGGTGGTGAGTTGGCGGCGCAATTGGCGATTGATACAATTCGTCGGGGACTTGAGTCAAAAGAGTTTGACACCCCGCAAGAAGCTTTGACCTTCGCTGTTGAAGAAGCTAACCGAGTAATTGTACTTCGACGTCAAAACCCACAATTTAGTAGTATGGGTACAACAATCGTAGCTGCAATGTTGTCGGGTTCTCAAGTTGTAATTGCCCATGCGGGAGATAGCCGAGCATACTTAGTTCGAGACGGCTCTATTGAGCAACTTACGGTTGATCACACTTATGTTCAGGACTTAGTTGAGCGTGGAGCAATTTCTGAAGACGAAGCTTTGTCTCATCCACAAGCACACGTTTTAACACGTTGTCTTGGAGCAGATCCTCGACTTAAGTTGGACTCCCTGGAGTTTTGGAACTGGAAAGTTGGAAAGGGAGAAAGCAAAGATATTCTTATTTTAGTCAGTGACGGCCTTTATAGTTTAGTCGACGACCAAGAAATAGCAAAGTCGGTTTGTAGCAGATCTGCTCAAGAGAGTTGTGTAGAGCTTGTTGAACTAGCGAAGGCAAGGGGAGGGTTTGACAATATAACAGTTTCAATTTTACCCCTGGCTGGACAGTTGAGAGGAGAAGAACCTCCAGCTGCTAAAAAGGCTGGTCCAAAATTACAAAAGAGAAAAAAGAAGGTCGAGAAAATCGAAAAACCAAATCCATTCGAAGGATTTACTTTGGGGAAACGTTTGGTTTTCATGCTTCTACTTTTTCTACTCGGATTAATATCTACAAGTTTGGTTTTAGCTTTAATGACTTTTTCATAGGTATTGAGAATAATAATAGTTTTGTTTTTTACTGCAGTTGGTTTTTTTAAGGGAGAATAGTCCAGATGAGCGAGAAAGATGGAAATAATAGAGGTGAGAGAAATGCTGAATCACCACTCAGTGAAAATGCCTCTAGGGCTAGAAATAAGACAGTGATGCTGACCCCTGAAGTCACAGGTAAACTTCGCAACATGCTTAATTCTGATCCTTCTAAAATTTCTGGTGACAACGATCCCTTGGCATCATTGATGACGGGTGCAAGTCCAGCGGGAGGTCAGGCGGCTGAAAATGATTCTTGGCAGAAGCCCTCTGCTACACCAGCTCCTGGTACTCCAGCAAAAGCCGGAAGTAATACTACCTTAACAATGCAAGCTTCTTCACTAGGTACGGTGACCCCAGCGTCTGCTCAAAGTCAAACGCCACCACAGGGAGGGGGGGCTCCTGTTGTGAATGGTCAGCCTCCAGTGCAGAGAGCAAATACAGGCCAAGCGAATTCACAAGCGCCTGCGGTTCCAGGTGCTTCGGAAGGTAATATCTTACAGCCCTCTAACCCACGTGGTGCTGGTGGACCGGGTATGAGAATGTCTGGCGTGGGAGGGATTGGAAATGTTCCTCAAGCTGCTCCTCAAGTAAATAATGCTGCTGTTCCTACTAATCATGCTGGTGTAAATCACAATGCTCCTCGACCTGGAGTAGCTCCAGTGGCACCTCCGAGACCAGCTCCACCGAT
>CALKYB010000236.1 GCA_938003565.1 uncultured bacterium | reverse complement strand
AATCTGACAGCCGAGATACTCCTATATATGAAGAAAAACTCTACAATTTAATTGACCGACTTCGCTCCGAGCCCTGGTACAGTAAAAATGGATACTTTATTGCTAATGAGACTGCTAGATTTGAAATAAATAAACTGTTTAGAAGACTAGATGGGGATCATGATCCTAAAACTTGTTTTTCATTCGGCCAAGGGTTGCCTACTGAAAAAGATGGGGTTCATTTTAAGGCCGACGCTTTTCGACAAATTG
Source organism: uncultured bacterium (assembly GCA_938003565.1). GTDB lineage: Bacteria > Bdellovibrionota_C > UBA2361 > SZUA-149 > CALKYB01 > CALKYB01. The sequence goes on along the minus strand of CALKYB010000236.1, from coordinate 11,656 downwards.
GAAAATATGTATCAAAAAGATATCTTACAAACTGTGCCCCTTTTAAGGCAAAAAGAATAAATCTTTTTCCAAAAGATGAAGATCTTTGGACTAAACCTTATATTTTCAAAGAAGATTCTTTCTAAAATCTATATTATTTTAAAAACAGAAAAATAGAGTAAAAGCATCACTCCACTAAAATTTCCAAAAAGAAAAGTTATATAAGCAAGTTTTAACCAAAAAAACTTTCTTGCTAACACATGGCTCGCTACGTAGTGAATATCTCTAACCGCTAAAACTGCTAAATTATTAGTTTCTACCATTTCAGATCTCATAGTTTCAAGATATTCACTTAATGGAATTCGAGAAATATGGGAAAAATGCAATAAATCAACTGGGTGAGATTTATCAATTTTATACTGCTTGTGCAAAATAGACAAAGTAGCAAAAAGAATGACAAAGCAAGAAGTAAGAATACAAACTATTGAACCAAGAAAATATGCCTCATTCTCCATTCCCCTCAAAGCCAGAGGGACTATCAAGGTATTTAAAGCAATGATACCTTGTGCTCTTTGATCTGAAACACCAACATAAGTTACTTGCTTAGAAATAACCGATGAAAGAATAGAGCCTCGAAAAGCTTTTTTCCAGTTTTCATTGTGTATCAATTCTTCGGACATTTATTTGTTTATTAAAATTTTATTCAATCAAAAAATCTACCACCCTGAAACCAGCAAAGCAAAAAATGGCATAACTAGGGCAACTGCGACTACAACTAATATACTTAAAAGAATAGATGTGGGCTTGATTCCTTCTCCGGAGGCTCCCTGGGATTCTCCAGATCTTACCCCAATACCAAAAAATGCAAGAGAAGCCCCTAGAATTATTGAAACTACGTTTGTGCTAAAAAGAAGCGCCGCACCTCTTGCCACTTCACCCATTGAAAGACTTAGAGCAATACCAACGCTTGCTACAGGCGGAACTAGTGCTGCTGCAATTGCTATTCCTGCAAGAGCAGAAGACAACCCAGGGCGCGCTAAGCAATATGCTGCTGCCACGCCAGAAGCAAGAGCTACGGCCATATCAATAACTGTTGGCTCAGAGCGAGCTAAAATCTCTGGCGTTAAACTCTCCCCTGCCGCAAGAAAAGCAACTAAAAAAGATATTAATAAAGAAACCAAAAACCCGTAAAACACTGCCTTTAAAGAGTTATTCATCAAAGGGGTATTTGTTTGCACAATTGCAAGACCTGCTCCAAGAAGAGGCGTCATTAAAGGAGCTACTAACATCGCACCGATAATTACGGCAACGCTATTTTGAATAAGTCCTAAAGTAGCAATAAGAGTAGAGAGAGAAATTAAGGTAAAAAAATCAAAATTCCAAACAGCTCCTTTTTGAACTCCTGTAAAAAGAGCCACCCTGTCATCTCGGCTTAGCTGCGGAACAACTAAGTCTAAAACTCTTTCAAGATAAATTTTAAACTTCGAGCTTAAAGGAAGAGCTTCTCTAATAACTCCAACAGCACTTGTAATTCCAGAGTTAAGAACACTGTCAGGTACATTACCAAAAAGTTTTTGACGCACTGAGCCGCTACATGGAGAGCCAATAATTACTAAATCAAAATCTTCAGAATGATTAACTATACTTTTTACTATGTTTGAGGAGACTATTACTTTTTTATTTATAAGCTCTTTATTTTTTAGGGCTGATTTTTCAATTAACTCGCTTAATATTCTCTCCCCTACTTCCTTAGATAGTGCACCTATAGGATTTTCAACATAAAGAACTTCCGTTTCAATATTATTTCTAGCTAGTTTATCAAGAAGCCTAACACCCTCTCTTGCATGAGGGCCACCAGCAGTTGGTAACAAAACTTTTGGTGAACTAAAAACTGTATCCTTTTCAAATCTAAGAGTCAGCATGCGGCAAGGGGCATTCTCAAAAAGACTTCTCACTACAACTTTCTGCTTTCCAGAGAGAAGGTTTGCTGAATGTTTACCAGATATAAGAAGGTCTGGGCTTAAAGAACAAACTTTTTCAAAAATATCATCATATTTATCTTGAACTTTTAAAATTTCATATTCTGCCTTACTTTTTGCTTCTTCGGTATATTGAAGCTCCTCTTTAGATACTTTTTTAGAACCCTCTTTGGTATTTTCTTTTGAAGGTTCTTTTATAAGTTTAAAATTTAATTCTTTTGCAATTTCTTTAATTTTTACAGAAATATTTTTATCCCCCCCTACGTCAATAAAGGAAAGTTTATTGCCTTCCCCGTAACAAACGCTACTAGCAAAATTAAAGAGATAGTCTACTTCCCAGGAAGAATATATTAAAAGGGTAATATCCAAATTTAAGGCCTAAGATATTGATTTGTAAAAATATGTACGATGCGGCATATTAAAATATTGTTTTGTAAAATTATTTTATCGATGAATTCTAAAGTACTAATTATGAATGCTATTAAAAAATCTTTATCCAAACTTTATTTATCTCCTTCATACTTAACAAAAACTTTAACTGCCGCAAGTTTTATTATTGCTATACCAATAGCTGCCCTTGCAAGTGAACTGCCTGAAAGAAAGCCTGGCCTTTGGGAATCAAGTATTAGTTTGTCTACTGCGGCTGGACAAAAACAAATTATTAAAGAGTGCGTTTCTAAGGAAACTGACCAAAAAATGCTTCTCTCCGGCAATGCCGCTCTTCCAAATGCTAAATGTCAAAACTCTTATAATAAATCTGGAAGCTCCTATAATATAGAAGTAAAATGCAGCACTGACAAAATGTCTATGATTGCAAGAAATACCCTAAGTGGAGATTTTAATTCTAATTACAGCGGAAAAACTGAAATATCAGGAGTAATAAAACAAGCTGGCAAAGAATTTGACCTCCCGCCCCAAACTCTCACTCTAACCTCTAGCTTTAAAGGAGCATGCCCTAGCAATATGAAAGCTGGTGATGTTATTTCACCAATGCCTGGTGGAGGGGAGAAAAAGTTTAATATTATGGATATGAAGAAAAATAAGAAATAATAATTAAAAATAATTTTTAAATTGTAATAAATTGTGGTTAGAGGACCACTCTAACCACATTTTTGTGAAAACCTTAATTCCTTTCAGGAAAACTCAAAACCATAAGTATCAAATATTTCCTTTAAAACCGTTCGGCACACTTTTTGGCGGGCATCAGTTATTCGAGATCCGACAACTTCCGACCTAGATAAGAAAGTTACTCCAGCAACCTCTAGCTCTATTGATAAATCATATGCAGAATTCAACATATACCCGGAATTATCTTGCTTAAAATCAGGAACTTCTCTATTTAACCTTAAAGCAAATGTTTCAAAAGCTCCGCGATAATTGTTTTCAAAAACTTGTAATCCATTTATCGTATCAATAACTTTTCGTACATTCCAGTCAACAAAAGATAGCTCTTTAAGCATCTTTTCGCGCAGTTCACGCTCAGCCTGATCTAGATTATCTAAAGGATGAAAATCAGATTCTGAAGTAAACTTTTCTACCCCATCAACAACCCATACCCCTCTAGATTTCACTAAATATTCTTCATTAAGAAAATCATGCTCGCAAGATAAAAGAAGCTTTGAGTTATTACTTAATAAAAATGTCTTTATAAAACGAGTAGGGTGAGTCATCATTATAACTCTCTATAAAAAACCAAATTTCATTCTACTAAATTAAAAGTAAAAATGAAATGCCAAGACCCTGAATTAATAAGTTATTATTTTAAATAAGATTTTAAGAATTTAGATAAGAAAAGGGCAGTGCTAAAGGGCCTACCCCCCCTTAATTTGTTGATTAGAATTTAAATCTCTTCGAGATTGAATTTTTTTATATAAGAATAAATTTATTTAAAAACTCTAAATATTATATTAATTCAAACTAAAGTTAAGCCCGACCATTAAACTAACATTGTTATAATCAATATCAATAGAGGCAATATCATTTTCAAGCTCAGGAGCTGGCCCAGAAAAAAATCTCGCTTCCCCAAAAACAGATAAATTTTCTAAAACAGAAAAATTTAGCCCGGCGAAAGCTTGCCACGCAAGCGAGGAATCATTGAAGTCATCGAAAAAGTCTTCGTTTAACTTTAAGTTTGCATCAATGTCTTTAAGTAATCCGAGACCACCACCAAAATAAGGTGAGAATAAACTTCCGTATGATGGGTAATAAACTAGGTCTAGCATTATCGCGCTAGACTCTATATCACCTTGAACCTTAAAATTTTCTACGCTGATAGATTCTATATCATTTGCTCTTGTAGAGTAATCAACTTCAAAAGCAAGGCCATTATGCATGCGGTACCCAACAGAAAATCCAAATACCTGGCCTGTCTCGTACTCAACTTCAGAGCCATCTATTAAGTCAAGAGCGTCACCTGTTTCAAAATCATTCTCTACTGTGTAGTTAACTCCGCCATAACCTTTTAAATAAAGACCACCTTCTGCAAACGAAGCTATAGGTGAAAGTAAAATAAAAACGCAGACAAAAGCGTAAAACGAATTATAGCTATAATTTAATTTTTGAAAGTTCATATATAAAATAATTTGAGTTAACTAAACAAAACGACCAATTACCGGAAGTTCTTTTTTTAAATTCCAAAAAACAACTAAAGAAGAAATTAGACCAATAACTGAAATACTAAATAACATGGCCATTTCATCTTGAAAACCAAGTTGATTGATATGAGCAAGAACACCTCCTGAGAAAAGAAGAACTCCAGCTCCAGCAGCAATGACTGCTAATTTTTTATAAAAAAGCATAAGTCCAGCCGAAATTTCTACTGCACCTAGACCAAAACTCGAAGAAGAATCAAAGTTGAGTAAAAAAGGCAAATATTCATTTACCCCCTCTATTTTTGAAAGACCGGGGAAAATTAAAAGAAGAGCGGATATTATTTTACTAATTTCTTTTTTACTGAATTTAAATTTCATAGAAAATATTTCACTATAACAAGGTAGTAGGAAACTTATCAACAGCTAGATTTAGGGGCAAGTTAATATTTGCTAATAAACTTCTTGTGCAGCTTTAATCTTGCAGCTATGTTTTATCAAAGTTTTAAAAAAAGAAGTAAATTTAGATGTTTTTAAAACTATTTTTTAAAACTATATTTTATTTTTTGTTTAAGTTGTCTATTTAAAATTCTTACTACTATGCCAAATCAAATACTATCAATGAAACTATCAATGAAAAAATCTAATTTAAGTTCATTATCAATTAAGTTATTTCTAACAGCTTTACTTCTCGCTCTAGTATCGGGCTGCGGCGAAGATATAGATTTAGACAGATTAACTGAAAGCAGCTCTGAGAGAGTAACGGCTGTTTTAGATTCAAATGAAACAAATGAATCAAGCGAAAGTTCTACATCAAGTGAAACAACAGTAAGTAACAATACTACTACCAGCTCTGATGACGGAGCAAATCCACTTGTTCGTTCTACTCAATTTTTTGGACAAAACGGAAATGTTTACAAACCTGTGAGCGATGAAACCGCTTCTGGTGGTGGAAACATGGTTGTTTTATTTAGTGCAGCTTTCACTAGGCAGTTCGAGTCTTGCAGCGTTCTTATGGGAGACGGTTCATCAAGAGCACTTACTTGCATTGACGACCAACCTTGGACTCAAATTCCATTTAGCTGCTTTAGTAACGGTAACAGACAAACTTGGAGAGCTGATTTTAGATGTGGCTCAGTTGGTGCAGTAGTTGTAACCTGCGTTGACTTTAACCAAGAAATTACTTTTACAGTACCTGAAGGACAGCAAGGAAATGTATGTACTAGGTTTGGCTAACATATAAAGCTATAACACTAAAAAAGGCCGCATATGCGGCCTTTTTTAGTTTAACTATTTAAAACTCTATCCCTTTTTGAGCCCTAATATTATTATCAAAAGCGTGCTTAGGTGATTCTATAACTGAAGCGGTATCAGAGAAATTAATTAAACTCTCACTTGCGCCTCTTCCAGTTAAAACCACATGCTGGTTTTCTGGGCGAGCTTTAAGGGCATTCAAGACTTCCTCTTCTTTTAAATAATCAAAAGAAAGAACTACGTTAATTTCATCAAGCAAAACAAATTCAATATTTTCATCTTGGAGTAACTTTAAAGCTTCACTCCAGCAAGCATTTACTCTTTTTATGTCTTCTTCTTTATTTTGAGTTTGCCAAGTAAAACCTTGGCCCATGCTAAAATATTTTATATCGCTACTGGCTTCACAAAAAAGCTGCTCACCTGTTCTCCACTTTCCTTTAATAAACTGCACAACCCCGGTCTTCATTTCATGACCTAAGCTTCGAAGCAGCATTCCAAAAGCAGAGCTTGATTTTCCTTTTCCGTCACCTGTTAACACTAAAACTAAGCCTTTATCTTTACGGGCAGCTTTTAGTTTTTCTTGTTGAGCTTTTTCAAGCTCCTCCATTTTTAGTTTATGCTCTTTTTCAGTCAATTTATATAGCCAGTTTAGTTTTCGTATTAATTTATTAGTAAATAAGAAATGTATCAGCACTTGTTAAATTTTAATCTCAATCGCTAATATTACACTTCAATCACTTGCACCTTCCCCTACAACTACTATATAAAGGCTGGCGCGCAAATACTTGGAGAGTTGACCGAGAGGCCGATGGTGCTCCCCTGCTAAGGGAGTGTACCCGTGAGGGTACCGAGGGTTCGAATCCCTCCCTCTCCGCCATTTTTTCTTTTTTGCTTATCTTCCTCGTTTGGCCTTTCGTTTCAGTAAACTAAAGGCTACGGTTACCGGGTTAATAATTACTTAGTTAGACTAGCTAATTCGTAGCTTGTTTTTGTACAAGGGAAGTTGGGTGAAAATCCCGCGCTGCCCCGCAACTGTAATAGTGACAATCGTTTTTGATAGTTTCGGTCACACCGAAATTATTGATTTTGTCACTTGAAGTCAGGATACCTTGGCAAGAATACTGACTAAGCCTTTTATTTCCTCGAGGGAGGAAAGGGAGATAATCTTATGCCTACATTTTGTAGAGCCAGTGTGAATTCGCGCCGTTTTTGTAGTTTTACTTTATTTTGCTCATTGTTTGTTTTGATTTCGACTCCACTTGAAGCTGAGATCGAGGAAGGGACACCTGAGGACTCGCCAGTTGAAGCTTCACAAGATCCAGTGGAGCTTTTTATTACTGCTAACCGACATGCAACCAGTGCTGGTAAGACAGGGAGTAGTTTCACTGTTATTTCTAAACAAGAAATCCGAGACACCAATCAACCTTCGCTTTTAGAAGTGCTTAGACAGGTTGAAGGTTTGGAAGTTGTAAGAACTGGAGCTCCTGGAGGAGCGACAAGCGTCTTTATTCGCGGGGCAGAATCTGACCATACCTTAGTATTAATAGATGGAGTTAGAGCAAACTCTAACGCTACTGGTCTTTTTGATTTTGCAAATCTCACTGCAGATAATATTGAGCGAGTGGAGATTATTCGAGGTCCGCAGAGTGTGCTTTACGGATCGGAAGCTATTGGTGGTGTAATTAATGTCATTACTTCAGATGTGTCCTTGGGAACTTCCGCTTCTTTTTCAGCAGAGGCTGGTAGTTATTCTACCCAGATCTATCGAGCGAATGTGGGGCAGGCAACTGACTCCGCGCGGTTTGGTTTGAATCTTTCCTACGAGGATTCAGATGGATTTAGCACTGCCTCTGAGGCTCAGGGGAATACAGAAGATGATTCTTATGAGCGTTTGGCGCTTTCTGGGCGGGCTGGTGCCAGTTTTCTTGGAGACGGGGCAGTTGATTTGACAGTTCGCTATGTTGAGGGAGATGCCGAGTTAGATGGTTTCGATTTTGAATCGGGTCCGGTTGATGCTCTTAACTTTGTGCAAGATTCGAGACTTTTGACTAGCTCTATAGTTGCTTCGAAACAGCTTCGAGAAAATATTAAATTTTCTCTTTCATTGGGAATGAGTCGAGATGAGTTGGAAGGATCTGACTTGGATAATGAATTCAATAACTTTGAGATTGATAGCTCGACTTCAAATGTCACTTCAACCATTGAGGTTCAGCCCCGTTGGGATGGATTGTTCCTGTTGGGCCATAGTTTTGAAAAGCGTGAAACTGACAATAAGAATAATTTTGATGAAAAACGTGATGTCAGTTCGTTCTTCTTACAAAAACAATTGAGTCTTGAGGCCTTGCCCGTTGTGACACTCGGTGTTCGCTATGATGATGATTCAGATTATGGAGATGAAACAACTTTTCGAACTACTATGTCTTGGGTTTGTGATTGCGATGAAAATACTTCTAGGCTGCATGCAAGTTTCGGAACTGGGTTTAAAGCTCCTAGCTTTAACGAGCTTTACTTTCCTAATTTTGGTAACCCAGACTTAGATGCTGAGAAAAGTTGGGGATATGATGTTGGCTGGGAAGTTAAGTTTCACGAAGCTAAGGCTTTGTTTGATATTACTTTTTTCCAAAGTGAGATTGAGGACCTGATTTCATTCGATTCAGAGACTTTTCTAGCTGCAAATATAAATGAGGCTGATATTCATGGGATTGAAGCTAGCTTTGGGTATGAACATAGTCGTTACTTGGGAACCAGATTCAACTATACCTGGACGGATGCTGAAGATGTGGAGACCGGAGACTCTTTAGCCAGACGTCCGGAACATAAGGGTAGGATTGGCTTAACTAGCGAGCCCTTAGAGGGTTTGAATTTAGGTTTGTCTCTGTTGATTGTCGACGGTCGCACAGATTCCGATGGTTCCGAGATGGATGACTACCAAAGAGTTGACTTTAGGGGATCTTGGCAAGTTCGAGAGAATATTAGACCGTACTTCAGAATCGATAATCTTTTCGACAAGGATTATGAGGAAGTTAAAGGTTACGAGACCACAGGTATTGCTGCCTACGGTGGTGTAGAGTTTTCTCTGTAAACTGAATATGAGGCTTTATTCTTCATGGTTTTGTCTCCGAGTCGTGCTTTTTGTTATTGTTTGTTTTAGTCAAGCTAGCATGGCCGAGGCAAAGCCAGCCTCATTCCCTCAACGGATAGTTTCTCTTTCTCCTAGTATTACTGAGATTGTATATGCACTTGGAGGCGGAGATCGTCTTGTTGGGGTTACTCCATATTGTGATTATCCAGCTGCAGCACGCTTGCTTCCTAAGGTAGGTGGGCTTTATGATCCTAATATAGAAGTTATTCTTGGGCTTAAGCCTGACCTTATTATTGCACCGATTGAGCATTCTTTTTCCCAGAAAAAGATTGTTCTAAACAAGTCCAAGATAGTTTTTGTGAAGCAGGAAACGGTTTCTGAAATTCTGGAATCAATTCGTACAATTGCTGAGCCTCTAGGTTTGGCTAGTAATGCAGTGAGAATTATTTCTGGTATTCAAGGAGAGTTGTCCGGTTTGCGTAAACCTCTAGGCAGTGATTCCCGTAGGGTTTTGGTTGTGTTGGGAGGGAGCTCTAAGCCCGGTTCTTTCTATATAGCGGGTGAGAAGAGTCTCTATAATGAGTTGTTGGAGCTTTTAGGTGCTCGGAATGCTTATAGAGGTCCAGTTGAATTTCCTCGCATTTCAGCTGAGGGATTGGTAGCTCTTCAGCCTGATGTAGTTATTAATTTGGTTTCAAGTGATGAATTAGAATCTCAAACAATAGAGGAGAAGAAAAAAAAATTAAAGCAGGCTTGGAACCGCCTTCCAGGTTTTGGGGGTCTAGAAAAGGATAAAGTATTTATTCTTACTGACGAGTATTTGGTTAACCCTGGTCCGCGAATTCATATGATTGCGAAGAAATTTCGGGATGTTCTAGCAAAATGATAGAAGTTAAAGACCTTTGCTATACTGAACCAGTTTCGAATAGGAGTCTTTTAGAGTCGCTCGACTTTTCAATTGAGCCAGGAGAGTTGCTCAGTGTTCTTGGAGCCAATGGCGCAGGAAAAACCACTTTGCTCCGCAGTCTTTTTGCCCTGCTTGAGTATCGCGGTGTTTGTCTCCTGGCTGGGAAAGACCTACGGAGTTACTCTAGAAAAGAGCTCGCACTTCAAATAGCCTATATCCCACAGCTTGGATCTCGCTTGCCGGAGATGTTGGTTAGAGATTTTGTTTTTCTTGCTCGAAAGCCTCGCTTTAAATCCCTTTTCGATTCTTACTCATCCCATCAAGTGGTTGTGGAGCGATCTCTTCAGGAGACTAGTAGCTTAACTTTTATTGATAGGCTTGTCTCGAGTTTGTCTGGTGGTGAGTTGCAGAGAGTGCTTCTGGCAGCTGCTTTGGCTCAAGAAACTCCCGTCATTATTATGGATGAGCCTGCAACGTTTTTGGATATAGAGCATGAAGCCGATTTGTATAAGATTTTGGAAAGTCTTAGAAAAGATCATAATAAAGCGATTGTAATAGCAAGTCACAATTGCAATCGCTCAGCTTTAGCAAGTAGTCGAATCCTAGCCTTGCGCGAGGGCAAGCAAGTTTTTTACGGTAACCCGAACGAGTTTATGAGTCAGTCGGTTTTAGATTCAGTTTACGGCTCTGGTTCTCTGTTGATTTCTCACCCTCAGGCAAATTGTAAAATGATTCTTCCTCAGGTGTGCGATGAGTGATGCAGCGCTCAAGGGGATCAATTCTAATTTTCGAATTGTTGTTTTGGTGCTCCTTAGCTTCTTGGTTCTATGTTTTGCTCCGCTTCTTGGAAGTAGCAATGACTGGGGTATAGGGAGCATGGTGTCTGGGGAAGGAATTGCTGGAGAGGTGTTCTGGCGGATCCGAGTGCCTAGAGTGATTTTGGCATGGCTAGCCGGTGCGAGCTTGGCTGGGGCCGGAGTAGTGTTTCAAGCTCTATTTCGCAATCCTTTAGCTAGTCCTTATACTCTGGGAGTGGCGAGTGGGGCGTCATTTGGAGCTATTCTGTTTCTAAAGCTTGGTGTGATTTACTCCACTCCGATTTTATCAGCTCCTATTGTTGGAGGTGTCGTCGGTTCAATAGTTGCGACTCTTGTCGTATACTTTTTGTATTCTAAAACCAGAGCTATGTCTTCTTCCACGATGCTGTTAGCTGGTGTTGCGGCAAGCTTTTTCTTTTCGAGCTTATCTTTGTTTGTGCAATATTTTAGTAATTTTGTTGAGTCTTTTGAAATAATTCGCTGGTTGATGGGTGGGCTTGAGACTGTGGACTACGGTGTGGTTCTAACGTTACTTCCTTTTGTTTTGACTGGCTTGGGATTCTCGTGGCTCTTCGCTCGAGATTTGGATGTGTTGTCGCTTGGAGACGAGATGGCTGCTTCGCGAGGCGTAGATGTCAGTAGATCTAGGCTGACCCTATTCCTAGTGACGTCACTTGTGACAGGTGCAGTGGTGTCGTTTGTTGGTCCGATAGGTTTTGTGGGGATAATTATCCCACATTTTGTGCGAAATTTTGTAGGTGTATCAAATCGTCGGTTGATACCAATGGCTGCAATGGTGGGCGGCAGCTTCTTGGTGTTTTGTGATTGCCTTTCACGTATCCTCCTCGCTCCTGTTGAGTTGCCAGTGGGTATTGTAACAGCTATTCTAGGAGGTCCATTCTTTATTCTAATACTGTCGAGAAGAGGCTCTCGGTGGATTGACTCCTAGTCCAAAGGAGTTTTTACCAGGCCTTTGAGCGTTTGGTGCCTATCATTGTCAAATTTCTTCAGTCCGAACTGAATATTCTCGGGGTCAGCTCGAGTTCTAG